>NZ_LZJB01000016.1:0-33308 GCF_001666895.1 Mycobacterium sp. E3298 | reverse complement strand
GCCTGGGGGGTCCGCGCGGCGGGCGATCCCGACCTGCCGGTGTCCCGGGTCGCCGTCCGCGGCAGCGCGGCGTCCACGCGGGACACGAAGTCGCGCAGCGGTTCCGGCCGGGGCAGGGCGCCGATCCGCCCCAGCCCGGCGTCGCCCGGCGCGGGCACCAACGCGAACACGTCGAACGCCGGCTCCTCGTAGGGATGGGCGGCGCGCATCGCCGCCAGCACGGCTCCCCGGATCCGCGCGGGCGCGACCACCTCGAACCGATCCTCGGCCACCCGCTCGACGGTGCCGACGCTGCCCACCGCGGGCGACGCCCCTTCGTGCGGCAGGAACTGGCCGATGCCGCTGACACTCCAGCTGCAGTGCGAGTAGTCGCCGATGTGCCCGGCGCCGGCCTCGAACACGGCCGCCTGCACCGCTTCTGAGTTCTCGCGCGGCACGTAGACCACCCACTTGTCGAGGTCGGTCGCGGCCGTCCGCGGCTCCAGCGGTGCTTCGACGGCGAGGCCGAGGGCTTCGGCGAGCGCGTCCGAGACGCCCGGGGCGGCCGAGTCGGCGTTGGTGTGCGCGGTGAACAGCGAACGCCCCGTTCGGATCAGGCGGTGCACCAGCGCGCCCTTGGGCGTACTGGCCGCCACCGTGTCGACGCCGCGCATCAGCAACGGATGATGGGCCAAGAGCAGCCCGCCGTCGGGAACCTCGCCAACGACGGCCGACGTCGCGTCGACCGCCACGGTCACCGACTCGAGCGCATCATCGGGGTCCCCGCACACCAGGCCCACCGAATCCCACGATTCGGCCAGCCCCGGTGGGTAGGCCTCGTCCAGCGCGTCGATCACGTCGGCCAGCCGCACGCTCACGCGCACACCTCCGAGACGGCCTCGACCAGCAGCGGCCATTCCCGGCGCACCGCGGCCCGCAGGTACCGTTGGTCCAGGCCGACGAACGTGTCACAGCGACGGATGGCAATCCCCTTGTCTCGCAGCTTGTTTCGGATCTCAACGGCGTCCGGGCGGCGGAACAGGACGAACGGCGCCCGCCCGTGGACCACCTCGGCACCCACCGACGTCAGACCGTCCACCATCTCGGCGCGCAACTCCGTGAGACGCTCGGCACCGGCCGCCGCTTCGGCGACGGACTGCGGGCCGCAGCACGCCGCGATCGCCGTCAGCTGCAGTGTGCCCACCGGCCAGTGGGCGCGCTGAGCGGTCAGCCGGTCGAGGACTTCCGGTGAGCCCAGGGCGTAGCCCACCCGCAACCCCGCCAGCGCCCAGGTCTTGGTCAGGCTGCGCAGCACCACCACGTCGGGCAGCGAGTCACCGGCCAGCGACTCCGGTTCGCCCGGGATCGCATCGGCGAACGCCTCATCGACCACCAGGATGCGGCCCGGCCGCCGCAGCGCGAGGAGCTGCTCGCGGGTGTGCAGCACCGAGGTGGGGTTGGTCGGGTTGCCGACCACGACCAGGTCGGCGTCGTCGGGGATTCGCACCCCGTCCAGGCCGAACGGCGGCTCGAGCACCACATGGTGCACGGCCACCCCGGCGGCGGTGAGCGCTGCCGCCGGCTCGGTGAACGAGGGCGCGACGATCGCCGCCCGCGCCGGACGCAGGTTGCTCAACAGCGCGAACCCCTCGGCCGCCCCGGCGAGCGGCAGCACCTCGTCGCGCGCCCGGCCGTGCCGCTCGGCGACCGCGTCCTGCGCCACCCGGACGTCCTGGGCGCTCGGATAGCGCGCCAAATCCGGCAGCCGCGCGGCCAGCCGCCGCACCAGCCATTCGGGTGGTTGGGCGTGACGGACGTTGACGGCGAAATCCAGCATCCCGGGTGCGACGGCCTGATCACCGTGATAGCGCGCCGCAGGCGGGGTCAAGTTCAGACTCGCCATCCGAGAAACACTAGTGGGCCGCGCCGGGGCGCGGCAGCGACACCGGCACACCCGGCCGCGGGGCATCGAGGACAATGGTGAGGTGACAGGCTCAACGTCCACCGATCGCCCTTCGCCACGCCTGGCGACCGAGCTGGTGATCTTCGACCTCGACGGCACGCTCACCGACTCCGCGGAGGGGATCGTGGCCAGCTTCCTGCACGCGCTCGAGCAGGTCGGCGTGGACGTGCCGGACGGCGACCTGGTGGCCCAGATCGTGGGCCCGCCGATGGACGACACATTCCACGCCATGCTGGGCGAGGACGCCGAGCGGGCGATCGCGGCCTTCCGCGCCGAATACGCCGACCGCGGCTGGGCGATGAACACCCTGTTCGACGGTATCGAGCCGCTGCTGGCCGACCTGCAGGCCGCCGGCGCCCGGCTGGCGGTGGCCACGTCGAAGCTCGAGCCGACGGCGCGCCGCATCCTGGCCCATTTCGGGCTCGATCGGCATTTCGAGGTCATCGCCGGGGCGAGCCCGGACGGCTCGCGCAAGACCAAGGTCGAGGTGCTGGCGCACGCATTGGAGCAACTGCAGCCGCTGCCCGATCGGGTGCTCATGGTCGGCGACCGCAGCCACGACGTGCACGGCGCGGCCGCGCACGGGATCGACACCGTGGTGGTCGGCTGGGGCTACGGCCGCGACGACTTCCCCGACGGGGCGACCGCCGCCGGCGCCACGGCGGTGACGCACGCCGCGACCGTCGACGAACTGCGGGCGGTGCTCGGTGTCTGAGCGCGAGCCGCTGCACGTGACGTTCGTGTGCACCGGCAACATCTGCCGGTCGGTGATGGCCGAGAAGATGTTCGCCGACCAGCTGCGCCGCCGCGGCCTCGCCGAGGCGGTGCGGGTGACCAGCGCGGGCACCGGCAACTGGCACGTCGGGGAATGCGCCGACGACCGGGCGACCGACGTGCTGCGCGCCCACGGTTACTCCACCGACCACCGCGCCGCCCAGGTCGGCGAGGACCATCTGGCGGCCGACCTGGTGGTGGCCCTGGGCCGTAACCATCTTCGGATGCTGCGCGAGCTGGGCGTCGACGAGGAGCGGGTGCGGATGCTGAGGTCGTTCGACCCGCGTTCGGGCGCCCACGCCCTCGACGTCGAGGACCCGTACTACGGCGACGCGCGGGACTTCGAGGACGTGTTCACCGTCATCGAGGCCTCGTTGCCCGGCCTGCACGCCTGGGTCGACGATCGGCTGGACCGGAACGGATCGCCCTGACATGCGTCGGTTGACGTTCTTGCTGCGGCCCGGCTGGATCGCGCTGGCGCTGGTGGTCATCGCGTTCGCCTACCTGTGCTTCACTGTGCTGGCGCCGTGGCAACTGGGCAAGCACAACCGGACGTCGCGGGAGAACCGCCAGATCGAGTATTCCCTCAACACCGAGCCTGTTCCCCTGAAAACCCTGCTGCCGCAGCAAGGTTCGGCGGCCCCGAACGCGCAGTGGCGCCGCGTCACGGCCACCGGGCACTACCTGCCCGACCTCCAGGTGCTGGCGCGGTTGCGGGTGATCGAGGGCAAACCCGCGTTCGAGGTGCTGGCGCCGTTCGTCGTCGACGACGGGCCCACGGTCCTCGTCGACCGGGGCTACGTGCGGCCCGAGCAGGGCTCCCAGGTGCCGCCGTTCCCCCGCCCGCCCCGGGAACCCGTCACCATCACCGCGCGGCTGCGCGATTCCGAGGCCGTCGTCCCGGGCAAGGACCCGTTCACCCAGGACGGTGTGCAGCAGGTGTATTCGATCAACACCGAACAGGTCGCTGCGCTGATGAAGGTCCCCCTCGCCGGGTCCTATCTCCAGCTGACCGAGGACCAGCCCGGCGGGCTCGGCGTCATCGGCGTGCCGCACCTGGACGCCGGTCCGTTCCTGTCCTACGGCATCCAGTGGATTTCGTTCGGCATCGTCGCGCCGCTGGGTTTGGGTTACTTCGTGTATTCCGAGATCCGCGCCCGCCGCCGGGAAAAGCAACCCCCGGCCGCGGCTGCGCGGGCCCCGGAACCGCCGAAGACCGTGGAGGCGAAACTCGCCGACCGCTACGGCCGCCGCAGGTAACACAGCAGCCCCGCCACGACGGCGGCGCCCGCCTGCACCGTCCGCGACAGCGCCACCGCGCGCCGCAGGTCGGCCACCGTCGGCTCGTGGCCGTCGCCCAGGGTGGGCCGGATCTGCAACTCGTGGTGGTATTGCGTGGGCCCACCGAGGCGCACGCCCAGCGCCCCGGCGAAGGCCGCCTCGACGACGCCGGCGTTGGGGCTGGGGTGCCGGGCGGCGTCACGGCGCCAGGCCCGCACCGCATCCGAAGCCGACCCGCTGACGAAGGGCGCCGAACCTACCACCAGCGCCGCCGTCACCCGGGCGGCGACGTAGTTGGCTGCGTCGTCCAATCGTGCTGCGGCCCAACCGAATCGGGCATAGCGCGCCGAGCGATAGCCCACCATGGAGTCCAGCGTGTTGATGCCGCGGTACGCCAGCACCGCGGGCACCCCGCCCACGGCGGCGCACAGCAGCGGCGCCACCTGGGCGTCGGACGTGTTCTCCGCGACCGATTCCAGCGACGCACGCGCCAGGCCTGCGGCGTCCAGCCAGGCCGGATCGCGGCCGCACAACGAGGGCAGCAGGCGGCGCGCTCCCTCGATGTCCCCGCGTTCCAGCAGTTCCGACATCGCCAAGCCGGTGCGCGCCAGCGAGGTCCCGCCCACCGACACCCAGGTGGCGGCGGCGGTGGCCGCGATCGACCAGGGCCAACCGCCGCGCGCGGCGGCCCGTTGCAGCGCGGCGCCCAGCAGGCCCACCGCTCCCACCAGCACGCCGACGTGCACCACCCCCGCGCCCCTGGCGTCGCGGTAGGTCACGCGCTCCAGCCCCGCCGCGGCCCGGCCGAACACCGCGACCGGATGCCCCCGCGCCGGGTCGCCCAGCGCCACGTCGGCCAGGTAGCCGGCCAGCACGCCGGCCAGCCGCGTCCGCGTCGCCAACACCCTGGCAGCGTCTCACACGCGTGCCGAGCGCTAGGCCATGGCGAAGAGGCCCGCGACGATCACCGCGGCGATCAGCACCACGATCACCCACCAGATCAGCAAGGGTGAGTCGAACGTGGCCGTCGACGCGGTCGCCCGGTGGCGCGCCGGGCCCGTGGCCGGAACGCCGAATGGGGTGCTCATTTTGCTAGGCGTGCCCGTTTTCGGCCGGTTCTAACGTCCGGGTCGTGGTTCACTCGAAGGCATGGCGTCGTCCGCGACGAAGCGGCCCGCGACCCGGGTCGCCGACCTCCTGAACCCGGCGGCACTGCTGCTCCCGGCCGCGAACGTGATCATGCAGTTGTCCTTGCCGGGCGTCGGGTACGGGGTGCTGGAAAGCCCGGTGGACAGCGGCAACGTCTACAAGCATCCGTTCAAGCGAGCCCGCACCACCGGCACCTACCTCGCGGCCGCCACCATCGGGACCGAGTCCGACCGCGCGTTGATCCGCGGCGCCGTCGACACCGTGCACCGGCAGGTCCGCTCGACGTCGTCAAGCCCGGTGCCCTACAACGCTTTCGACCCCAAGTTGCAGCTGTGGGTGGCCGCGTGCCTGTACCGCTATTTCGTGGACCAGCACGAATTCCTGCACGGCCCGCTCGACGACACCACCGCCGACGCCGTCTACCTCGACGCCGCCCGGCTGGGCACCACTTTGCAGGTGCCCGAGGGCATGTGGCCGCCGGACCGGGCGGCGTTCGACGCGTACTGGAAGCGCTCGCTCGACGAGCTGCGCATCGACCCTCCGGTGCGCGAGCATCTGCGCGGCGTGGCGTCGCTGGCGTTCCTGCCCTGGCCGTTGCGGGTTTTGGCCGGCCCGTTCAACCTGTTCGCGACGACGGGTTTCCTGGCTCCGGAGTTTCGCGCGCTGATGCAGTTGGACTGGTCGCTGGGCCGGCAGCGCCGGTTCGAGTGGCTGCTGTCCGCGCTGCGGCTGGCCGACCTCTTCCTGCCGCACGGGGTCTGGCTCCTCGGGTATCAAATCTACCTGTGGGACATGCGATTTCGTGCGCGGCGGGGTTGGCGAATCGTCTAACCCCGCACCGTCGCGAAGAACGCGCGGACGTCGTCGACGAACAGCTCCGGCTGCTCGAACGCCGCGAAGTGTCCGCCGCGCTCCATCGTGGTCCAATGCGTGATGTTGTAGACCGGCTCGCACCAGCTTCTCGGCGCCTTCAGCAGCTCGTGCGGGAAAGCCGCGACCCCCGTGGGTAATTCGACACGGTCCAGCTGCCCGAACACCCTGAAGCTCTCCCAATACAGACGAGCCGACGACGCGGCGGTGTCGGTGACCCAATAGACCATCACGTTGTCGAGCAGCTCGTCGCGGGTGAACGCGTTCTCCGGATGGCCGTCGCAATCGGCCCACGCCCAGAACTTCTCGACGATCCACGCCAGCTGCCCGACCGGCGAATCGGCCAGCCCGTAGCCCAGCGTTTGGGGGCGGGTGGATTGCTGCTTGGAATAGCCGGTGCCCCACTTGCGGTGCTCGGCCATCGCGGCCATCGCCCGCCGCTCCTCGTCCGTCGGGTTCTTCAGGGACTCCGGGGTGGGCCGCCCGATGGGCATGTTGAGGTGGATCGCCGCGCAGTGCCCCTGGTTTCGGCCGATCTGGGTGGTCACGGCGGCGCCCCAGTCGCCGCCCTGGGCGCCGTAGCGGTCGTAGCCCAGGCGGCGCATCAGCGCCTCCCACGCCTCGGCGATCTTCTCCACGCCCCAGCCCGTGCGGGTCGGCTTTCCGGAGAACCCGTATCCGGGCAGCGACGGGCAGATGACGTGGAAGGCGTCCTCTGCACGCCCGGACGCCGGGTTCGTCAGCGGCTCGATCACCTTGTGGAATTCGACGATCGAACCGGGCCAGCCGTGGGTGATCAGCAGCGGGAACGCATCGTCGTGCGGCGATCGCTGGTGGATGAAATGGATGTCCAGCCCGTCGATTTGGGTGGTGAACTGGTCGAAGCGGTTGAGCGCGGCTTCGCGTGAGCGCCAGTCGTATTCGTCGGCCCAGTAGCCGGCCAGCTCGCGGGTGTAGGCCAGCGGCATGCCCTGGCTCCAGTCGTCCACGCATTCGGCTTCCGGCCATCGGGTGCGCGCCAGCCTGGAGCGCAGGTCTTCCAGGACGTCCTCAGGGACATCGATGCGAAACGGTTCCACGGGTTGCTCGTCCACGCTCCTGAGGTTGCCACACCGCCACGGTGCGGGGCGAGCGTAACGCCATGGCGAAGATCGGAGCCGAAAGTCGCCGTGGCGTTACGCCCACGACCGCCGCGAATGGATGAGAGCGCGACAGGGACGCGAACCGGCGAAGCCGGCCGGTTGCCGGGCCGGCACCGCGGGTATCGCGGTCGCTACTCGTACGGCGATCATGGCCACCGCGGTCAACTGAACTGTTCTGCGGACATCCATGTCGACGTGGCGATCAGGTCGCCGCGGTCGAGCGCGGCGGCGCGGTGCTCGTGGACCTTCGCGTACTCCTCCGTGGTGACCATCTCCAAAAACGCTCCCGGCGTCGGGTATTCGACGAGCAGGATCGCGTCCCACCACGGCTCTTGACCCTCGCCGATGACCACCGCGGGGGCGGTGCCGCCGAAGCGAACCTTCGCGCCGACGCGCTCGAGGTGCGGCGCGACCTCCGCCCCGTATTGCAGGTAGCGCTCGAGGCCGCCGGGGTTCTTGAACTTCAGCAGATTGACCATCACCACCGGGGCGTCGGCCGGCCGCGCGACGAGCGCTTTCACCTGCTCGGGGGTGGTCTCTATCGAGGTGCTCATGTGGATCTCCTTGTCGTTGTCAGTGCTGGCTAACCGTGCCGGCGGCCCCACCGCCGATGTAATTGACCGGCCCCGCTTGTTGCGCCTCGGCGACCACCGGGGTCAGGTGGCGGATCATCACCGCGTCGAGGACGGAGTGGAATTGGCCGTCCTCGGTGAAATTGATGTTGGCTCCCTCGACGCGGATGAACACGACCGTGTCCTCGGTGTTGGACTCCGGGCAGACGAAGGTGTGCACGGAGCCGGCCGGCTCGTACAGATACGAACCGGCGGTCTGCGGCTGATCGGGGTACTCGAGGTAGTACCAGCGACCCGAGAGTGTGTAGGCCTCCGCGGTGCCGGTGTGGTAGTGCACCGGCAACTGGGCTCCGGGACTCAAGACGGCCAGCACCACCCAGCAGCCGGCTTCCAAATCGAGGCGAAGCGGCTTGAAGTGCACTCCCGGGGCGAGCGCGTCGCGCAGCAGGGGGTTGTCCCCCTCGTTGACCGTCAGGAGTTCGCCCTGCGGCAGGGCCGCCAGCGGCAACGGCGTTCCGGAGCTTGTCTTGGCCGATGTTGGTTCAGCGGCGAGCGTCATGGTCTTTCCTTGGGCTGCAGTGACTTCCCCCGCATCGGTGGAAGGGCGGTGTTGGTACCGCCGACTCCACGATGCCGAAGTGGCATGCCTTCGGTCTTGACCGTCAGAGACTACCTTTTGGCTTTTGACGACACCGGGGTCCGTTCGCTACTAGCATCCCGGAGCATGTCGGTGGTGCGCGGCACGGCGCTGTCGAACTATCCCGAACTGGTCACCGAGCTGGGCGGTGACCCACGACGGCTGCTGGCGCGCGCGGGGATACGGCCCATGGACATCGGCCATTACGAGGTGTTCGTGCCGTTGCGCGGAGTGGTTTTCGCCTTGGAGTCGGCAGCCGAAGAAACGGCCACACCGGATTTCGGCCGCCGCCTGGCCCGGCGGCAGGGCATCGAGATCCTCGGTCCGGTGGGGGTGGCGGCCCGCACGGCGGCCACGGTGGGTGACGCGATGGCGATCTTCGGCACCTTTCTTGCCGCGTACAGCCCCGCCCTGTCGGTCCGCGCCGCGCCGGTGCCGGACCGTCCCGAACGTTCTTTTTTCGAGTTTCACATCCTCATGGAGCGCCTGCCGCCCGTCATCCAAAGCGTGGAGTTGTCGCTCGGCGTGATCCTGGAGGTGCTGCGGCTGCTGCTTGGCGCCGCGTACTGCCCGCTTTCGGTGCACGTGCCCCATGAGCCGGTCACCCCCGCCGCGCAGTATCGCGAATACTTCGGATGCAGGCCGTATTTCGCGGAGCCGGTCGCGGGGTTCACTCTCCGAACCGCCGACTTGAGCGGCTCGCTCCAGCACGACGAACTGGCTCACCGGGCTGTGGTCGAATACCTCAGCACGCTGATCGGCCCGCGCGGCCCGGACATGAGCCAGTCGGTGCGCACGATCGCCCGGCAGTTGTTGCCTACCGGCGCCGCGAAGCTCGAGGTGATCGCGGCGCAGTTCAACGTCCACCCCAAGACGTTGCAACGCAGGTTAGCCGACGAAGGCACAACGTTTTTCGAGCTGATCGACGACTTGCGGCGCGAAACCGCCGAGCACTACCTGCGCGACACCGACATCGACCTGTCTCACCTTGCCCGAGAGCTCGGCTACACCGAACAAAGCGTGCTGACCCGATCCTGCAAGCGCTGGTTCGGCACCGGGCCGGCGGCCTACCGGCGCGCCCTCAGACCCCGCAGACATCCCGCCTTTTCCTGACCTCACAGTCCGACCGCCCGCTCCAAGTCCTTGAGTGAGGTTTCCAGGTGGCCGAGCAGGCGCTGCAGGTGCGGGACGGCGCGACGGCATCCGACGAGACCGAAGTCGAGGCTGTCGGCACTGGTGGCGACCGTGACGTTGAGGGCCTGCCCGTCCACGGCGATCGACAACGGGTAGTTTCCGTCGAGGCGGGCCCCGTTGCAGTACAACGGTTTCTGCACACCCGGTACGTTGGAGACGACGATGTTGAACGGCGGCGGCGTTGCCGCGCCGAGGCCCGGAATCCCGCCGAAAGCGGCCGGCGCCAGCAAGCCCATCCCCAACGCCATCGCCTGGGCGCGTGGCAGTTCGGACAGCACCAGCTTGTTGTCGCGCATGGACTCATGGATGGTCCGCAGACGGTCGGCCGGATCGTCGCGGTCGGTCGCCAGGTTGCACAACACAGCAGAGACCACGTTGCCGCCGTCCGCGTCGCGTTCGGTGCGCAGATTCACCGGGACCATCGCGGTCAGCGGCTTGTCCGGCAGCGCCTCGTGATCGGTGAGGTAGGAGCGTAATGCGCCGGCGCACATGGCCAGAACGACGTCGTTGACCGTCATTCCCGCGACGTTCTTCACGTCCTTGATGCGTTCCAGCGGCCAGGACTGGGCGGCGCACCGCCGGGCACCGCCGATCGGAACGTTCAGCATGGTGCGCGGAGCCCGAAACGGCAGGGTCAGCTGCTGTTCGAGCAGCGCGGCGCGGGTCAGCTTCAGCGTCGCCGGCGCGAAGCCGGCCGCGGTCGCAATGGCGTCGGCCAGCATCGCGCGGCGCCCACGAGCCGGCCGCTTCTGCCGCGGCGGCGGTGCCCAGGGAGCCCGAATCACGGTGTCATGCGGGTCAGCGCTCAAGGCGCCCTGCAACATTCGCAGCGCGGACACGCCGTCGACGACCGCGTGATGCATCTTGGTATAGACCGCGAAACGTCCGTCCGCCAACCCCTCGATCAGATGTGTCTCCCACAGCGGGCGGTGCCGGTCGAGCAGGGTTCCGTGCAGCCGCGACGTCAACTCGAGTAACTCGCGGACCCGTCCGGGCGCGGGCAGCGCCGAGCGCCGCACGTGATAGCCGAGGTCGATCTCCTCGTCGAACTTCCACAGGGCGTTGCTGAACGCACCGAGCGTCTTGGCCGGACGCTTCCGGAAGGCGGGAGCCACGTGGCCGCCCGCCACCAAGGCGTCGTAGATGTCGCGAGCGAACTCCGGGCCGGCGCCCGGCGGCGGCGTGAACAACTGCAGGCCGGCGACGTGCATCGGGTGCTCGCGAGACTCGGCCAGCAGGCAGAAGGCGTCGACTGGTGCGATGAGGTTCATTGTCTTCCTTCGGCTTTCGTCATGGATGGTCGCGCTCACGCGCTCATCGCCGCATCAGGTGTGCGCATCGCCGCCACCGGGATGAAAGTCAAGTTGCCATCCGCGACGGAGCTCTCGCGCAGCATCTTGGCGTCGGCGAGGTGGTCCATCGCCGTCCGCCACGGCTGGCGGTCGCCCTGGCGCGGGAACTCCTCGACCGCCCTCTGGACGTAGCCGGCGTGCACTTCCAGTAGCGGCATGGTGCGCATCTCCCCGCTGAAGTGCGGGTAGCACACCGCGTACCCGTGCGCGTCCATGTGGTCGAGCAGGCGGCACAGGTGCTCGCACACCGGGCCGACCTTCAACGTCCACGACGAGTTGGTGTAGCCGAACGAGTAGGCGAAGTTGGGCACCCCGTCGAGCATCATCCCCTTGAAGGCGACCTTCTCCGGCAGGTTCACCGGTGCACCGTCGACGGTCAGGGTGATGCCGCCCAATGCCAGCAGGTTCAGCCCGGTCGCGGTCACGATGATGTCGGCCTCGAGCTCCCGCCCGGACACGAGCCGGATGCCCTTCTCCGTGAAGGTGTCGATCCGATCGGTGACCACCGAGGCGCTGCCGTTGCGGATCGCGGCGAACATATCCCCGTCGGGGACCGCGCAGAGCCGTTGGTCCCACGGGTTGTAGGCCGGCCGGAAGTGCTCGTCGACCGGGTATCCCTTCGGTAGCTGCCTGGCGTTGAGGTAGCGGATGATGCGCCGTGCGGTGTCGGGATGGCGTTGGCACAGCCGGAATACCGCGCGCTGCTTGGCGATGTTCTTGCGCCGGGTGATCGCGTACGCCCGCTTACGCCCCACCAGCTTGGGCAGCGCATTGGCGATGCGGTCCTTCGCGGGAACCGGCAGGACGTAGGTCGGTGAGCGTTGCAGCATCGTCACGTGGGCCGCCGTGTCGGCCATCGCCGGAACCAGCGTGACTGCGGTGGCGCCGCTGCCGATGACGACCACGCGCTTACCGCTGTAGTCGAGGTCCTCCGGCCACAGTTGCGGATGCACGATCTGCCCCGAAAACCGTTCGCGGCCCTCGAACTCGGGGGTGAAACCTTGGTCGTAGCGATAGTAACCGCCAGCGCAGAACAGCCAGCCGCAGGTGATGCGCACCCGCGCACCGGTGTCCGTGCACTCGACGTCGACCGTCCACCGGGTGTCGGTGCTCGACCATGACGCACTGATCACCTTGTGGTGGAAGCGAATCGCGGGCGCAATGTCGTTTTCCGCGACCGTCTCGCGCAGGTAGGCCATGATGGCATCGGCGCTGGCGATCGCCTTGTCGTTCTCCCACGGCTTGAACTCGTAGCTGAAGGTGTGTAGATCGGAGTCGGAGCGAATCCCCGGGTAGCGGAACAGATCCCAGGTGCCGCCGATCTCACCGCGCGCCTCCACGATCGCGAAGGTCTTGGCCGGCCGCCTGGTCTTCAGGTAGTACGCCGCCCCGATGCCGGAGATTCCGGCCCCGACGATCAACACGTCGACGTGCTCGGTGGTGGTGGTCATCGCGAGGCTCCTTTGCTTTCGATGTAGTGCATCAACTGTGCGGCACCAGCGGCCCATACGTCTTGACCGAAGAGGACTCGTATTTAGCATCCGGAGACAGGCGAGCTGCAGATATGCGCGCAAGGGTGCAATCGGCCTCCTGTGCGAGCGGGGATCAGATGCCGGCGAGTAAGCCGCGGAGCCGGTCGAGCAGGACGTCGGGGCGCTGCTCGGCGAACCAGTGGCCCACGCCGTCGACCAACTCCACGTCGAAGTCCCGAACCCGCCCCTCGTACCCACGCAACCGCGTCGGGGTGAGCACCGGGACTCGCGATGAGGCCCCGAGCGTGCGGCCACGGCGAAAATCGAGCCTGCAAGTCGCGATGGCGTTGTGCCCGCGAAGCGGATGAGTGGGCGCGGACGGTATCGAACCGCCGACCGCTGGTGTGTAAAACCAGAGCTCTACCACTGAGCTACGCGCCCGTGCCCCGGGGAGGCTACACGTCCGAAGGGCCGGTACTCAAAACTGTAAGCTCGCGTCAGGCCCGCTCAGCCCCGCAAGGCCGCCAGGGCTTCGGTCCACAGCCCCTGGTTGCGCGATTCGCCGGGTTGCTTCATCTCCGCGAACCGGATGATGCCGGCCTTATCGACGACGAACGTGCCGCGATTGGGGTAGCCGGCCTCGTCGTTGAACACGCCGTAGGCCTGGCTGACCTCGCCGTGCGGCCAGAAGTCCGACAGCACCGGGAAGGTGAAGCCGCTTTCCAGCGACCAGATTCGGTGCGTGGGCGGCGGACCCACCGAGATCGCCAGCGTCGCGCTGTCGTCGTTCTCGTAGTCGGGCAGGTGGTCGCGCAGCTGGTCCAACTCGCCCTGGCAGATGCCGGTGAAGGCCAGCGGGAAGAACACCAGCAGCACGTTCTTGGCGCCGCGGTAGGAGCTCAGGGTGACACGCTGTTGGTTCTGGTCGCGCAGTGTGAAATCCGGGGCGGTGGCGCCAACGGGCAGCATCAACGCTTCCCGGTTCGGGACTTCGGCTGCACCAGTCGGCTGGCGCTCCAGTCGCCCAGGTTGACCGACGACGTCGGCATCAGGCCGGCGGTCGGGGCCGCCTCGGCGATTTCGGCAGGCAGGACGTGGCCGGGCTTGCCGGTCTTGGGCGTCAGCACCCAGATCACGCCGTCCTCGGCCAGCGGACCGATCGCGTCCATCAGGGTGTCCACCAGGTCGCCGTCCCCGTCACGCCACCACAGCAGCACGACGTCGACCACCTCGTCGGTGTCCTCATCGAGCAGCTCAGCGCCACACGCTTCCTCGACGTCGGCCCGGATCTCGTCGTCGGTGTCCTCGTCCCAGCCCCATTCCTGGACAACTTGGTCTCGTTGGATGCCCAGTTTGCGAGCGTAGCTCGGGGCGTGATCCGCCGCGACCACCGTGGAGCCTCCTTAAACCGTCCCGCGCCGTGCGATGGGGATTATCGTCGCACAGCCGCAACCGCGTCGACACCCGCGCCTTTAGAAGGATGCCAGGCACAGTTTCAGCGCTTTCGTCTTGGCGTCGTTGAGGCGGTCCACGCGCCGATTGAACTCACCCGTCGCGGCGTGGGTGCCGATCGCGTTGGCCACCCCCCGGGCCGCGTCGATATACGTGTTGAACGCGTCCTTCAGCTGCTGGGACAGCGCATCGCTGAAGCTGTTGCCCACGGTGTCGGCGCTGCTGTTCAGGGCGTCGATCGCCGGGCCCTCCGTCGGGCCGGTGCTGCGGCCCGCGTTGAACGCGCCGACGAAGATGTTCACCTTGTCGATCGCGTCCTTGCTCGACGTGGCCAGCGTGTCGCACGAGGTGCGCACGGCCCGGGTGGTGAGCGATTGCTGCCGCTGGGACTCGCGGACCCGCGAGGTCGCCGACGACGCGGACACCGACGCGGACACCGACTGCCGATACGCCGGGGCGACCTGGGTGTCGGGGGTGGCGGTGCCGTTGGTGACGGTGGTACACCCCACGATCCCCATCAGCGTCGCCGCTATACATCCGAGCGCCAAAGCGCCTCGCCTGGGGGAGCCCCCCGCAAGGACGGCACGCCATCCACTGAGCACGGCTCATGACGTTACCGGGTGGCCTCCCCGATCGTTTCGCTACGCGCGGGTTCGTGTCCGCGGGGTGAACCCGCGTCAGCTACCCGATGTCGGCTAGCCCCGCGAAACGCCGGTGCGGCACGATAGGGGGAGACGGTGCACGGCACCCCGAGGGCACAAACCCCGCCAACTACAGGAGAGTGCGTTGACAACCGAGTTCGCGCGCCACGATCTGGCCAAAACCCCTAGCAGCGCAAGCGAACCCGACCGCGTTCGGGTGATCCGTGAAGGCGTGGCGTCGTACCTGCCCGACATCGACCCCGAGGAAACGTCGGAGTGGCTGGAATCCTTCGACGAGCTGCTGGAGCGCTCCGGGCCCGCGCGGGCCCGCTATTTGATGCTGCGGCTGCTGGAACGGGCCGGCGAGCAGCGCGTCGCCATTCCGTCGCTGACGTCAACCGATTACGTCAACACGATCCCGACCGAACTCGAGCCGTGGTTTCCCGGCGACGAGGACGTGGAGCGGCGCTTCCGGGCCTGGATCCGCTGGAACGCCGCCATCATGGTGCACCGCGCGCAGCGCCCGGGAGTCGGCGTCGGCGGCCACATTTCGACGTACGCGTCGTCGGCGGCGCTGTACGAGGTCGGGTTCAACCACTTCTTCCGGGGCAAGTCGCATCCCGGCGGTGGCGACCAGGTGTTCATCCAGGGCCACGCGTCGCCCGGGATTTATGCGCGAGCCTTCCTCGAAGGCCGGCTCAGCGAGGACCGGCTCGACGGCTTCCGCCAGGAACACAGCCACGCCGCCGGCGGGCTGCCGTCCTACCCGCACCCCCGGCTGATGCCCGACTTCTGGGAATTCCCAACCGTGTCGATGGGCCTGGGCCCGCTCAACGCCATCTACCAGGCGCGGTTCAACCACTACCTGCACGACCGGGGCATCAGGGACACCTCCGACCAGCACGTGTGGTGCTTCCTCGGCGACGGGGAGATGGACGAGCCGGAGAGCCGCGGGCTCGCGCACGTCGGCGCGCTGGAGGGCCTGGACAACCTGACGTTCGTGATCAACTGCAACCTGCAGCGCCTCGACGGCCCGGTGCGCGGCAACGGCAAGATCATCCAGGAGCTGGAGTCGTTCTTCCGCGGCGCCGGCTGGAACGTCATCAAGGTGGTCTGGGGCCGCGAGTGGGACGCCCTGCTGCACGCCGACCGCGACGGCGCGCTGGTGAACCTGATGAACACCACCCCCGACGGGGACTACCAGACGTACAAGGCCAACGACGGCGCCTACGTGCGCGACCACTTCTTCGGCCGCGACCCCCGCACCAAGGCGCTCGTCGAGAACATGACCGACGCCGAGATCTGGAACCTCAAGCGCGGCGGCCACGACTACCGCAAGGTGTACGCCGCCTACCGGGCCGCCCTCGACCACAAGGGCCAACCGACGGTGATCCTGGCCAAGACCATCAAGGGCTACTCGCTGGGCGCACACTTCCAGGGCCGCAACGCCACCCATCAGATGAAAAAGCTTGCGCTGGAAGACCTTAAGCGCTTCCGGGACTCCATGCGGATCCCGATCAGCGACGCCCAGCTGGACGAGAACCCCTACCTGCCGCCCTACTACCACCCGGGGTCGGACGCCCCGGAGATCCGCTACCTGCTCGACCGCCGGCGCACCCTCGGCGGCTTCCTGCCCGAGCGCCGCACCAAGGCCAAGGCGCTCAAGCTGCCCGGACGCGAAATCTACGCCGCGCTGAAGAAGGGATCGGGCACCCAGGAGGTCGCCACCACCATGGCGACCGTGCGCACCTTCAAGGAAGTGTTGCGCGACAAGGAGATTGGGCCGCGCATCGTGCCGATCATTCCCGACGAGGCGCGCACATTCGGCATGGACTCCTGGTTCCCGTCGCTGAAGATCTACAACCGCCTCGGCCAGCTCTACACCGCCGTCGACGCCGAGCTGATGCTGGCGTACAAGGAGAGCGAAGTCGGGCAGATCCTGCACGAGGGCATCAACGAGGCCGGGTCGGTGGGCTCGTTCATCGCGGCCGGCACCTCGTACGCGACGCACAACGAGCCGATGATCCCGATCTACATCTTCTATTCGATGTTCGGTTTCCAGCGCACCGGCGACGGGCTGTGGGCCGCCGCCGACCAGATGACCCGCGGCTTCCTGCTCGGGGCCACCGCCGGACGGACCACGCTGACCGGCGAGGGGCTGCAGCACGCCGACGGTCACTCGCTGCTGCTGGCCAGCACGAATCCCGCCGTGGTCGCCTACGACCCGGCGTTCGCCTACGAGATCGCCTACATCGTGGAGAGCGGGCTGGCGCGGATGTTCGGGGAGGACCCCGAGGACGTGTACTTCTACATGACCGTCTACAACGAGCCGTACGTGCAGCCGCCGGAGCCGGAGAACTTCGACCCCGAGGGCGTGCTGCGGGGCATCTACCGCTACCGCGCGGCCACCGAACAGCGCGCCAACACCGCGCACATCCTGGCCTCCGGGGTAGCGATGCCGTCGGCGCTGCAGGCGGCCGAGATGCTGGCCGAGTGGGACGTCGCCGCCGACGTGTGGTCGGTGACCAGCTGGGGCGAACTGAACCGCGACGGCCTGTCCATCGAGAAGGCCAAGCTGCGCCACCCGGACCGACCGGCCGGAACCGCCTACGTCACCCAGGCCCTGTCGAATGCCGAAGGGCCGGTGATCGCCGTGTCGGACTGGATGCGCGCCGTGCCCGAGCAGATCCGGCCGTGGGTGCCCAACACGTTCGTCACGCTGGGCACCGACGGCTTCGGCTTCTCCGACACCCGGCCCGCCGCCCGGCGCTACTTCAACACCGACGCCGAGTCGCAGGTGGTGGCGGTGCTGGAGGCGTTGGCGCGCGACGGTGAGATCGACCCGTCGGTGCCGGTCGCGGCCGCCCGCCAGTACAAGATCGACGACGTCCAGGCCGCGCCAGAGCAGACGTCCGACCCCGGGGTCGCCTGAGCGCCCAAGATTCCGCGAGCGCCCCGCCAGCGGGGCGCTGGGCCGTGAGCGCCCCGCGAGTGTGCGGCCAGCCGCACACTCGCGCAAAACCGCCCACCTCTTTGGCGGATACTTCCAAAATGTGGCGTAGGTTTTAGGGGTGAATGACAACCCGTTCGCCGGTCCGTTCGCCAAGCAGCCCAGGTCGCCGCTGGAGATGCTCAACACGGTGCCCGACTCCGTGCTGCGCCGGCTCAAGCAATACTCCGGCCGGCTGGCCACCGAGGCGGTCTCGGTCATGCAGGACCGGTTGCCCTTCTTCGCCGACCTGGAAGCCTCGCAGCGGGCCAGCGTGGCGCTGGTGGTGCAGACGGCCATCAACAACTTCGTCGAGTGGATGCAGGACCCACACAGCAACGTCAGCTACACCGCCCAGGCCTTCGAGCTGGTGCCCCAGGATCTGGCCCGCCGGATCGCGCTGCGGCACAGCGTCGACATGGTGCGCGTCACCATGGAGTTCTTCGAGGAGGTGTTGCCGCTGGTGGCCCGCTCCGAGGAGCAGCTGACGGCCCTGACCGTGGGTGTCCTCAAGTACAGCCGCGACCTGGCGTTCACCGCGGCCTCGGCCTACGCCAACGCCGCCGAGGCCCGCGGCACGTGGGACAGCCGGATGGAGGCCAGCGTCGTCGACGCGGTGGTCCGCGGCGACACCGGCCCCGAACTGCTGTCCCGGGCCGCGGCGCTGAACTGGGACACCACCGCCCCGGCGACCGTGGTGGTCGGCGTCCCGGCCCCCGGGCGGGACGGCTCCACCGGGCCCGGCGACGACCAGCGGGCCAGCCAGCACGTCCGCGACATCGCCGCCCAGCATGGCCGCGCCGCCCTCACCGACGTCCACGGCACCTGGCTGGTCGCTATAGTTTCCGGCCAACTGTCGCCAACCGACAAATTCCTCGGCGATCTGCTGCAGGCCTTTTCCGACGGCCCGGTGGTCATCGGGCCCACCGCACCGATGCTGACGGCCGCCTATCACAGCGCCAGCGAGGCTATTTCCGGGATGAACGCCGTCGGTGGCTGGCGGGGCGCACCGAGGCCGGTTCAGGCCCGGGAACTTCTGCCCGAACGCGCCCTGATGGGCGACGCGTCCGCGATCGTCGCGTTGCACACCGACGTGATGGGGCCGCTGGCCGACGCGGGACCGACGCTCATCGAGACTCTTGACGCTTATTTGGATTGTGGCGGCGCGATTGAAGCTTGTGCCAGAAAGTTGTTCGTTCATCCAAATACGGTGCGCTACCGGCTCAAGCGGATCACCGACTTCACGGGACGCGATCCGACCCAGCCCCGCGACGCATACGTGCTGCGCGTGGCGGCGACGGTCGGCCAGCTCAACTACCCCACCCCGACCGCCAGCGTCGGCACCAACCCGCTGCCCCCTGTTCCGCTGCCGGTCAGGGCGGCTATCGTCGGTCAATCGGAGTAATAGTGACCCAGGCAACAGATCAAGCAACGGTATCGAACATGTAGCTTACGGAGCTGTTTTGTGGGGAGTACACAAAAACCTAAGACCAGGTTCATAATCTGTTACACCCGCCAAAACCGTTTCCACAGTGTTCTCTTAAACACGTGATTGCTTTGCTTGCGCCCGGACAGGGTTCGCAGACCGAGGGGATGCTCTCGCCGTGGCTCGACCTGCCGGGTGCCGCGGACCAGCTCGACCTGTGGTCGAAGGCCAGCGGCCTCGACCTGGTCAGGCTGGGCACCACCGCGTCGACCGAAGAGATCACCGACACCGCGGTCACGCAGCCCCTGGTCGTCGCCGCCACCCTGCTGGCCCACCAGGAGCTCACCAAGCGCGGCCTGCTCTCCGGCGCGGAGCTGATCGTCGCCGGCCACTCCGTCGGCGAGATCGCGGCGTACGCGATCGCCGGTGTGATGGCCGCCGACGACGCCGTCTCGCTGGCCGCCACCCGTGGCGCCGAGATGGCCAAGGCGTGCGCCATCGAGCCGACCGGCATGTCCGCCGTGCTCGGCGGTGACGAGGCCGAAGTGCTGGCCCGCCTCGAGCAGCTCGACCTGTTCCCCGCGAACCGCAACGCCGCCGGCCAGATCGTCGCCGCCGGCCCGCTGACGGCGCTGGAGAAGCTGGCCGAGGACCCGCCGGCCAAGGCCCGGGTTCGCGCCCTCGGCGTGGCCGGGGCGTTCCACACCAAGTACATGGCTCCGGCCCTCGACCGCTACGCCGCCGCGGCGGCCGCGGTCGCGACCGCCGAGCCCACCGCCACGCTGCTGTCGAACCGCGACGGCCAGCCCGTCGGCTCCGCGGCGGCGGCGATGGAGGCGCTGGTCGCCCAGCTCACCCAGCCCGTGCGCTGGGACCTGTGCACGGCGACCATGCGTGACCGGGAGATCACGGCGGCCGTGGAGTTCCCGCCCGCGGGCACTCTGACCGGCATCGCCAAACGCGAACTTCGGGGGGTTACGACCCGCGCCGTCAAGGCACCCGCAGACCTGGACGCACTGGCTGAACTGTAGAAAGCCGCTTCCAGTACAACCACATAACGCTCTATAAGAACGCTCTGTTCGATTAACACAACACATCACGAAGGGAAGACGCTGTGGCCGTCAGCCAGGAAGAAATCATCGCCGGTATCGCGGAGATCATCGAAGAGGTCACCGGTATCGAGCCGTCCGAGGTCACCCCGGAGAAGTCGTTCGTCGACGACCTGGACATCGACTCGCTGTCGATGGTGGAGATCGCGGTGCAGACCGAGGACAAGTACGGCGTGAAGATCCCGGACGAGGACCTCGCCGGTCTGCGCACCGTCGGTGACGTCGTCTCCTACATCCAGAAGCTCGAGGAAGAGAACCCCGAGGCTGCCGAGGCCCTGCGCGCCAAGCTGGAGACGGAGAACCCCGACGCCGTCGCCAACGTCAAGGCGAGGATGGAAGCGGACAAGTGAGCAAGCCTTCCACTGCTAATGGCGGTTACCCCAGCGTTGTGGTGACCGCCGTCACGGCGACGACGTCGGTCGCGCCGGACATCGAGAGCACGTGGAAGGGTTTGTTGGCCGGCGAAAGCGGCATCCACGTACTCGAGGACGAGTTCGTCACCAAGTGGGACCTGCCCGTCAAGATCGGTGGGCACCTCAAGGAGCCCATCGACGAGCACATGAGCAGGCTCGACCTGCGGCGTATGTCGTACGTCCAACGGTTGGCCAAGCTGCTCAGCACTCAGCTGTGGGAGTCCGCCGGCAGCCCGGAGGTCGACCCCGACCGGTTCTCGGTCGTGGTCGGCACCGGGCTCGGTGGCGCCGAGCGGATCGTCGAGAGCTACGACCTGATGAACGAGGGCGGCCCCCGCAAGGTGTCGCCGCTCGCCGTCCAGATGATCATGCCCAACGGCGCCGCGGCGGTGGTGGGTCTGCAACTGGGCGCTCGCGCCGGGGTCATCACCCCGGTGTCGGCATGCTCGTCGGGCTCGGAGGCGATCGCGCACGCGTGGCGCCAGATCGCGATGGGTGACGCCGACTTCGCCGTCTGCGGCGGTGTCGAGGGTCCCATCGAGGCGCTGCCGATCGCGGCGTTCTCGATGATGCGGGCGATGTCCACTCGCAACGATGAGCCCGAACGCGCCTCGCGCCCGTTCGACAAGGACCGCGACGGCTTCGTGTTCGGCGAGGCCGGGGCCCTGATGATCATCGAGACCGAGGAGCACGCCAAGGCCCGCGGCGCCAAGCCGCTGGCCCGGTTGATGGGTGCGGGCATCACCTCGGACGCGTTCCACATGGTTGCGCCGGCCGCGGACGGCGTGCGCGCCGGCCGGGCGATGCAACGGTCGCTCGAGTTGGCTGGCTTGTCCCCCAAGGACATTGACCACGTCAACGCGCACGGCACGGCGACACCGATCGGCGACACGGCCGAGGCCAACGCCATCCGGGTCGCGGGCTGCGAGCAGGCGGCGGTGTACGCACCGAAGTCGGCTCTGGGCCACTCCATCGGCGCGGTCGGCGCGCTGGAATCTGTCCTCACGGTATTGAGCCTTCGGGACGGCGTGATACCGCCAACTCTCAATTACGAAACGCCAGATCCCGAGATCGATCTTGATGTTGTCGCGGGCGAACCCCGCTACGGCGATTTCCGTTACGCCATCAACAACTCGTTCGGATTCGGTGGCCACAACGTGGCGCTCGCCTTCGGGCGGTACTGAGCACGACGTCGGGCGACGAAGCGGGCCTCAGCAAGCGGCCCGCGGAGGAGCCGGACAAGTACGAAAGGAACGTTTGCAAGACCCATGACAGAGCTGGTTACCGGGAAAACGCTCCCGAATGTGGTCGTCACTGGCGTCGCCATGACGACCGCACTGGCCACTGACGCCGAGAACACCTGGAAGTTGTTGCAGGACGGACAAAGTGGTATCCGCAGACTCGAGGACCCGTTCGTCGAGGAGTTCGACCTGCCGGTCAAGATCGGCGGGCACCTGTTGGAGGAATTCGACAGCCAGATGACCCGTGTCGAGCTGCGGCGCACGGGTTACCTGCAGCGGATGTCGACCATCTTGAGCCGCCGGGTCTGGGAGAACGCCGGCTCGCCCGAGGTCGACTCCGACCGGTTGCTGGTGTCCATCGGCACCGGCTTGGGCTCGTCGGAGGAAATGGTCTTCAGCTACGACGACATGCGCGCCCGTGGCATGCGGGCGGTTTCCCCGCTCGGTGTGCAGAAATACATGCCCAACGGCGCCGCGGCGGCGGTGGGTCTGGAACGGCACGCCAAGGCCGGCGTGATCACGCCCGTGTCGGCGTGCGCGTCCGGTTCCGAGGGTGTGGCCCAGGCGTGGCGCAACATCGTCTTCGGCGAGGCCGACATCGCCATCTGCGGTGGTGTCGAGACCAAGATCGAGGCGGTGCCGATCGCGGCGTTCGCCCAGATGCGCATCGTGATGTCGACCAAGAACGACGACCCGGCGGGTGCCTGCCGCCCGTTCGACCGGGATCGCACCGGCTTCGTGTTCGGCGAGGCCGGGGCGCTCATGGTGATCGAGACCGAGGAGCACGCCAAGGCTCGGGGGGCCAACATCCTGGCCCGCATCATGGGGGCCGCCATCACCTCGGACGGCTACCACATGGTCGCGCCGGACCCCAACGGGCTTCGGGCCGGGCACGCGATGAGCCGGGCGATTCAGCTCGCCGGCCTGACCCCCGGCGACATCCACCACGTGAACGCCCACGCGACGGGTACGTCGGTGGGTGACGTGGCCGAGGGCAAGGCGATCAACAACGCGCTGGGCCCCCACGGCGGCAACGCGGCCGTCTACGCGCCCAAGGCCGCGCTGGGCCACTCGGTGGGCGCGGTGGGTGCGGTCGAATCGATCCTGACGGTGCTGGCCCTGCGGGACCAGGTGATTCCGCCGACGCTGAACCTGGAAAACCTCGACCCCGAGATCGACCTGGACGTGGTGGCGGGCAAGCCGCGGCCGGGCAAGTACGAGTACGCGATCAACAACTCGTTCGGATTCGGCGGGCACAACGTCGCGATCGCCTTCGGGCGGTACTGACCATCGCTGCCCAACCAGAGAGCACACCGGAGAACAGGAGACCTGCGATGACAATCATGGCCCCCGCGTCGGTCGGCGAATCGCTCGACCCCAGGGACCCGTTGCTGCGTCTGAGCAACTTCTTCGACGAGGGCAGCGTCGCGCTGCTGCACGAGCGTGACCGCTCGGGTGTGCTTTCTGCGTCGGGCACCGTGAACGGTGTGCGCACCATCGCCTTCTGCACCGACGGCACCGTCATGGGCGGCGCCATGGGTATCGAGGGCTGTGCGCACATCGTCAACGCCTACGACACCGCCATCGAGGAGCAGAGCCCGATCGTCGGGATCTGGCACTCCGGCGGTGCGCGGTTGGCCGAGGGCGTGAAGGCGTTGCACGCGGTGGGGACGGTCTTCGAGGCGATGATCCGTGCGTCCGGTTACATCCCGCAGATCTCGGTGGTCGTCGGCTTCGCCGCCGGTGGCGCCGCCTACGGGCCGGCGCTGACCGACGTGATCGTGATGGCTCCGGAGAGCCGGGTGTTCGTGACCGGGCCCGACGTCGTGCGCAGCGTGACCGGCGAGGACGTCGACATGGCGTCCCTCGGCGGTCCGGAGACCCACCACAAGAAGTCCGGCGTGTGCCACATCGTCGCCGACGACGAGCTCGACGCCTACGAGCGCGGCCGTCGACTGGTCGGATTGTTCTGCCAGCAGGGCCATTTCGACCGCACCAAGGCCGAGGCCGGTGACACCGACATCCACGCCCTGTTGCCGGAATCGGCGCGGCGGGCCTACGACGTGCGTCCGATCGTGACCGCGATCCTGGACGCCGAGACCCCGTTCGACGAGTTCCAGGCCAACTGGGCGCCGTCGATGGTGATCGGGCTGGGCCGGCTCTCCGGCCGCACGGTGGGTGTCCTGGCGAACAACCCGCTTCGTCTGGGCGGCTGCCTGAACTCCGAAAGCGCCGAGAAGGCAGCACGTTTCGTGCGCCTCTGTGACGCGTTCGGCATCCCGCTGGTCGTGATCGTCGACGTGCCCGGCTACCTGCCCGGCGTCGACCAGGAGTGGGGCGGCGTGGTGCGCCGCGGCGCCAAGCTGTTGCACGCCTTCGGCGAGTGCACGGTTCCGCGGGTCACGCTGGTCACCCGAAAGACCTACGGCGGGGCCTACATTGCGATGAACTCCCGGTCGCTCAACGCGACCAAGGTGTACGCCTGGCCGGACGCCGAGGTGGCGGTGATGGGCGCCAAGGCCGCCGTCGGCATCCTGCACAAGAAAAAGCTGGCCGCCGCGGCCGATCACGAGCGTGAGGCGCTGCACGACCAGCTCGCCGCCGAACACGAGAAGATCGCCGGTGGCGTGGACAGCGCCATCGAGATCGGCGTGGTCGACGAGAAGATCGACCCGTCGCACACCCGCAGCAAGCTCACCGAGGCGCTGGCTCAGGCCCCGGCGCGCCGCGGTCGGCACAAGAACATCCCGCTGTAAGCCGCAGCGGCACCTTCTAGCGCGAGCAGACGCAAAATCGCACTCGCGGTGCCCGCGTGGTGCGATTTTGCGTCTGCTCGGCGGTTAATCCCCAGGCGTGACTGGTCAATTGAGCCGAGCCACCGCATGCTTCCGCGGTGCTCACCGACGCGCTAAAGCTGATGCAGGAAGTCGGCGGGTTCGCGACGACGTCCCAACTGCTGACAGTCATGACCCGTCAACAACTCGACGTTCAAGTCCGAAACGGTGGGCTGGTCCGCGTATGGCACGGGGTCTACGGCGCCACACAGCCAACTTGTCTGGGGCGGTTGGCCGCCTTGGACGTCTTCATGGGCCGACATGCGGTGGCCTGCCTGGGCACCGCCGCGGCCTTGTACGGATTCGACACCGAGAACACGAGAGCTATTCACGTTCTCGATCCCGGTGTGCGCATGCGCCCTACGGCCGGCTTGATGGTTCACCAACGAACCGGTGCCCGGCTCCAACGAATTGGGGGTCGTCTCGCGACGGCACCGGGATGGACTGCAGTGGAGGTCGCAAGGCAACTGCGCCGGCCGCGGGCGCTGGCGACGCTTGACGCGGCGTTGCGCTCAATGAAGTGCACTCGCAACGAAATTCGGAGAGCCGTTATCGAGCAGCGAGGACGTCGAGGCATAGTTGCTGTGCGCGCACTGTTGCCCTTGGCGGATGGCCGTGCGGAATCGCCCATGGAAAGCGAGGCGCGGCTGGTGATGATCGATCGCGGGCTACCGCTTCCCGAGCTGCAGCATCCGATCGTCGGACGCGATGGCCAGTTGTGGCGCGTCGACTTCGCATGGCCGCATCTGCGTTTGGCCGCAGAATACGAGAGCGTCGATTGGCACGTTGGTCGCGAGGAAATGCTTCGCGACAAGACGCGGTGGGCCAAGATCCAGGAGCTTGGGTGGACGATCATCCCAATCGTCGTCGACGACGTGCGACGAGAACCTGACCGCCTCGCTGACCGCATCGCGACGCACCTGAACCGCCCACCGATGGCCGGTTAACGCCGCCGAGCAGACACATAATCGCACGCAACACGCTTTGGCCATGCGCTTTTGTGTCTGCTCACGGAGCGCGGTCATGGTCTGCAGAGGATCTTCGCAAGCACCGCCCGCAGTTGCCCTTCGGGATCGTCGGGCAGAAAGTCACAGCGCCAGCCGACGAAATCGTCGGGGCGCACCAGCAGCGCGCCGGAAGGGCCGAGCCCGGTGACCGCCGCCCACTCGTCGCTCTCGATGCGATGCGCGGCCACCGACGCCGAAGCCGCGGCGGCGCACCAGCGTTCGTCGCCGGTGAGCACGGTGAATCCCGGGCCCAGCAGGTCGAGCGTCGAAACCCCCTCGCGCACCCAAACATGCGGCACCCGAGTGCCGGGCTGCCCGCGCAATTCGTCGATCAGCGACACGGCGTCGGGATCCGCCGGGCCGGGATCATCGGAAACCACTGCGCCCGAGCGGTATTGGTAGCCGATAAGCAGCGCGAACATCGGCGCCTCCTCGTCCGGCGGCAACATGGGCCGGTCGTCGTCCAACCGCAGGAAGCCCAGCGACGGCCCGCTAAGCGACTGGCGAGCATTGAAGCGCCCGACCGGGTGTCGCTCGGCATGGTAGGTGGTCAGCAGGGCCGGGCCGGCGGTCCCGTTCACGACGGCGGCCAGTTTCCAGGCCAGGTTATGCGCGCTCTGGATGGCGGTGTTGGCCCCGCCGCCCTTGAACGGCGGCATGGTATGGGCCGAGTCGCCGACGAGAAACACTCGGCCGCAGTGGAATTGGTTGGCTACCCGCTCGTAGGGCTGCCAGGGTGCCACATCGATGATTTCCACGTCCATCGGCTCACCGATCGCTTTGCTCAGCATCTCGCGGCACCGCTGGGCGGTGAACTGTACGGCGGTTTCCCCGCGGGCGGGAAAGTACGTGGTGATGAACATGCCCATGTCGTCGCGCACCGACAGAAAAATTCCCTCGACGTCCGGGTTGCTGACTTGGATGGCGTCGCCGTCGCCCAGGTCCGGAGCGAATTTTCGCCACGGCGCCCGGAAGTAGATGAACACGACATAGATGGGCAATGCCCCGTGGCCGGAGGTGGTCACGCCAAGCGCGTCGCGGACCGGGCTGTGCACGCCGTCGGCCGCGACGAGATAGTCGGCGCGTACCGCCTCGGTCGCGCCCGACTCGCGATCGCGGACAACCGCGGTGATGCCGCTAGCGTCTTGTTCGAACGAGCCCAACTCCGTGTTGTAGCGCACCTCGCTGCCGCGCCGGCGGATGTGGGTGAGCAGGATCGGTTCGAAGGCGCTCTGCGGGCAGTACTGGCCGCCGGGCTCGGGGCTAAATTCGTCGAACGGCGCGAAGATCGCGTTGATGTCGATCGCCTGACGCTGTTCGGCGCTGTTGAGCGTCGGCTTGCTCAGCATGTCGGAAACGCCGTTGGCGACCGCGTGGATCTCGTCGGCCAATCCAAGACCGCGCAGGATTTCCAGGGTGCGGAAGCTGAGGTTGCGGGCCTTCGGATAGATGAACACCTCGCGCCGCTTCTCGACCAGCAGCGAGCGGACCCCGTGTTTCGCCAGCAATGCCGACGTGGCGAGGCCGGCGGCGCCGGCGCCGACGATGAGGACTGGAACTCGTGTGGTCGTCATAGAACAAAATGATAGTCGCTATCATTCGATATCTACAGTCAGAATCAAGTTTCGGCGCCTAACCCAGGCGCGCCACGAACTCCTCGGCCGCCGGCAGCGCCCGCTCGCGATCGGGGGCCACCAGGCCGATGCGGGTCCGCCGGTCCACGATGTCGGAGACGTCCAGCGCGCCCTCATGGGTGATGGCGTACTCGAATTCCGCCCGGGTGACGTCGATGCCCTCGGCGACCGGCTCGGTCGGGCGCTTACACGTGGCGGTGGCCACGACCTTGGCGGCCTCGGCGCCGTACCGCCGCACCAGCGAGTCCGGCAACCCGGCGACCGGGCCGGAGCCCGGCGGTCCCGGATTGGCGGGCGCCCCGACCAGCGGCAGGTCGTGGGTCCGGCACTTCGCGGCGGGCAGGCGCCGAAGGCCGACGGCGCGGTCCAGCACGTCTTGCGCCATGTAGCGGTACTCGGTCAGCTTGCCGCCGATCACGCTGATGATCCCGGACGCCGACTCCACGACGGCGTGCTCGCGCGAGACGTCGGCGGTGCGGCCCTCGCCGGTGTCGATCAGCGGCCGCAGCCCCGCGTAGGCGCCGATGACGTCGGCCGGGCCGAGCGCGATCCCCAACGCGGTGTTGACCGTGTCGAGCAGGAAGGTGACCTCGTCGGCCGACGGTGTGGGCACATCCGGAATCGGGCCGGGGGCGGCTTCGTCGGTCAGCCCCAGATAGACCCGGCCCAGCTGCTCGGGCATGGCGAAGACGAACCGGTTGAGCTCGCCGGGGATCGGAATCGTCAGCGCCGCAGTGGGATTCCCGAACGCTTCGGCGTCGAAAACCAGATGCGTTCCGCGGCTGGGCCGCAGCCGCAGCAGGCCGTCGATCTCCGCGGCCCACACCCCGGCGGCGTTGATGACCGCCCGCGCCGCGACGTCGAACGACTGTCCCGTGCGCTGGTCGGTCAGCCGCACCGAGGTGCCGGTGGCCCTCGACGCCGCCACGTAGGTCAGGATCCGCGCGCCGTGCTGCGCCGCGGTGCGCGCGACCGCGGTGACCAGGCGGGCGTCGTCGATCAACTGCCCGTCGTAGGCGAGCAGCCCGCCGTCCAGCCCCGCGCGCCGAACGGTGGGCGCCAGCTGCACGACGCGCTCCGGTGAGATCCGGCGCGACCGCGGCAGTATCGACGACGGCGTGCCCGCAAGCATCCGCAGCGCGTCGCCCGCCAGGAACCCCGTGCGCACCAGCGCGCGCTTGCCCCGGCTCATCGAGGGCAGGAGCGGAACCACTTGCGGCATCGCGTGAACCAGGTGGGGGGCGTTGCGGCCCATCAGGATTCCGCGCTCGAGGGCGCTGCGGCGGGCGATCCCCACGTTGCCGGTCGCGAGGTAACGCAGCCCGCCGTGCACCAATTTGGAGCTCCACCGGCTGGTGCCGAAGGCGAGGTCGTGCTTCTCCACCAGCGCCACCCGCAGCCCGCGCGCCGCGGCGTCCAGGGCGATGCCGGCGCCGGTGATGCCGCCGCCGATCACGACGACGTCCAGCGGCTCGCCGTCGGCCAGGGCAGTCAGGTCCGCCTCGCGGCGGGCGGCGTTCAGCGCGGTGGGGTCGGGTATCACGACAGGTATCCGTTCAGCGAGTAGGCGAGTTCGACGGCCAGCGTGTCGGCGTCGAGGAGGGGTTCGACGATCTGCGCCGACTGAATGGTCGACTGGGCGATCAGCAACACCATGGTGGCCATCTGGACGGGGTCGCCGGCGCGCACGCTGCCGTTGCGCTGGGCCACCCGCAGCCGGGCGGCGAGGGCGTCGATCAGCATGTGCTGGCTGGTCCCGAGCCGCTCGGTGATGTAGATCGGCGCGAGTTCGGAGTGCAGCACCGACATGACGAGGCGGTCGCGACGCAGCAGGTTGGCCACCGTAACGATCTGTCGCACAAGGGATTCCCGGTCGTCACCGAGCAGCGGCGCGTCCCGCATCACCTCGGTGACGTGGCGGGTCAACAGCGCCGCGACGATCGACGGCGTGTCCGGCCAGCGCCGGTACACCGTGGGCCTGCTGACGCCGGCACGTCGCGCGATCTCGGCCAGGGTCACCCGGTCCACCCCGAAGTCGACCACGCAGCTGGCCGCCGCCGCGAGGATGCGCTCCCCCGTGTCCACCGGGACGCGTGCGTTACTGGTTGACAGCATGTGTAATACTGTAACGCATGACGCAACCCGAGGGCCTGCTCCCCCCGATGAAATGGAACGCGTGGGGGGATCCGGCCGCGGCCAAGCCGCTCTCCGAGGGCATCCGGACGCTGCTGGAACAGGCCGTCGGCGTGCAGGATTCCGGCGCCGCCGAGCTGCAACCCGATCAGGTGCGCCTGCGCCCGTCGGCGCTCTCGCAGGCCCATCGCGACGCGCTGGCCGAGCTCGTCGGCGCCGAGTACTGCCGCACCGACGACCGGGACCGGCTGCTGCACGCCGGCGGCAAGTCCACGCTCGATCTGCTGCGCCGCAAGGACGCCGGCGTGCAGGACGCGCCCGACGCGGTCTTGCTGCCCGGTGACGAGGACGCCGTCGCCACGATCCTGCGCTACTGCTCCCACCACCACATCGCCGTGGTTCCGTTCGGCGGCGGCACCAGTGTGGTCGGCGGCCTGGATCCCATTCGCGGCGAGTTCCCCGCCGTGGTGTCGCTCGACCTGCGCCGCCTCGACCAACTGTTCTCCCTCGACGAGGTGTCCGGCCAGGCCGTGTTCGGGGCCGGCGTCACCGGGCCGGATGCCGAACGCATGCTTGGCGCCCAAGGTTTTTCGCTCGGGCATTTCCCGCAGAGCTTCGAATACGCGACGATCGGCGGCTTCGCCGCCACGCGCTCGTCCGGGCAGGACTCGGCGGGCTACGGCCGCTTCAACGACATGGTGCGCGGCCTGCGGGTGGTCACGCCGGTGGGCACCCTGGACCTGGGCCGCGCGCCCGAGTCCGCGGCCGGCCCCGACCTGCGCCAGCTGATGATCGGGTCCGAGGGCGTCTTCGGCGTCATCACCCGGGTGCGGCTGCGCGTGCACCGGGTGCCGGCGGCCGTCCGCTACGAGGCGTGGTCCTTCCCCGACTTCGAGACCGGCGCCGCCGCCCTGCGCGCCGTCACCCAAACCGCGACCGGCCCCACGGTCATCCGGCTTTCCGATGAGGCCGAGACCGGGGTCAACCTGGCCACCACCGAGTCCATCGGGGAAAGCCAGATCACCGGCGGTTGCCTGGGCATCACCGTGTTCGAAGGCACCGAGCAACACGTCGAAAGCCGGCACGCCGAAACCAGCGCCCTGCTCGCGGCGCAGGGCGGAACCTCGCTGGGCGAAGCGCCGGCGCGGGCGTGGGAGCACGGGCGCTTCGGCGCGCCGTACCTGCGAGACTCGCTGCTGTCGGCGGGCGCACTGTGCGAGACGCTCGAGACGGCCACCGACTGGTCCAATGTTGCGGCCCTCAAAGCCGCTGTGACGCAAGCGCTTACGGACGCTCTGGCCGCGAGCGGCACGCCCGCGTTGGTGATGTGCCACATCTCGCACGTCTACCCGACCGGGGCGTCGCTGTACTTCACCGTCGTCGCCGGGCAGCGCGGCAACCCGATCGAACAATGGTGGGCCGCCAAGAAGGCCGCGTGCGACGCGATCATGGCCACCGGCGGGACCATCACCCACCACCATGCGGTCGGCGCCGACCACCGCCCCTGGATGGGCGACGAGGTGAGCGAGCTGGGCGTGCAGGTGCTGCGCGCGGTGAAGGCCACCCTGGACCCGGCCGGAATCCTCAACCCGGGCAAGCTGATTCCATGACCCGGCGCGAGATCGCGAAGGTGATCGCGCTGACCAATCCCGTCTCGGGGCACGGCGCCGCGATCCGGGCGGCGCAGCTCGCGATCGCGCGACTGCACCACCGCGGGGTCGAGGTCGTCGAGATCATCGGCGACGACGCGCAAGACGCGCGGTACCTGGTGAGCGCCGCGCTGGAAAAGGGCGCCGACGCGGTAATGGTGACCGGCGGGGACGGCGTCGTCTCCAACGCGCTGCAGGTGCTCGCGGGCACCGACGTGCCGATCGGCATCGTGGCGGCCGGGACCGGCAACGACCACGCCCGCGAATTCGGGCTTCCCACCAAGGATCCCGAGGCCGCGGCGGACATCATCGTCGAAGGTTTCACCCAGACGATCGATCTGGGCCGCATCCGCGACAGCGACGGGGCCACGAAGTGGTTCGGCACCGTGGCGGCCACCGGATTCGACTCGCTGGTGACCGACCGGGCCAACCGGATGCGCTGGCCGCACGGGCGGTTGCGGTATTACGTCGCGATGCTCGCCGAGCTATCGCAGCTGCGGCTCCTGCCCTTCCGCATGGTGCTCGACGGGACGCGCGAGATCGACGCCGACATCACGCTGGCGGCCTTCGGCAACACCCGCAGCTACGGCGGGGGCATGCTGATCTGCCCGCACGCCGACCCCACCGACGGCCTGCTCGACATCACGATGGTGCACGAGGCGTCGCGCACCAAGCTGGTCCGCCTGTTCCCCACCGTCATGAAGGGCACCCACATCGACCTCGCCGAGGTGAGCACGACGCGGGCCCGATCCATTCACGTCGAGTGCCCCGGCATCAACGTCTACGCCGACGGCGACTTCGCCTGCGCGCTGCCCGCGGAGATCAGCGCGGTTGCGGGGGCGCTGCGGATCCTGCGCCGGGCCGGGGACCAATAGCGGGCCAACGGATTTGATATCGCCCGCGATATCAAATCCGGACGTCGCACATTCCCGCGGAGACCTAGCCGACGCCGCGGCTGAGCCAGGTCACCTCGCCGACCTCGCCGCCGTCGCGGTAGGCCTCCAGGGCGTCGTCCCACGCCGTTCCTAGCACGGTGTCCAGCTCGGCGGCCAGGGTGTCGGCGCCCTGCGACATCAGCGCCCGCAGTCGCATCTCCCCGACCATGACGTCGCCGTTGGCGCTCATCGCCCCGCTCCACAGGCCGAGCTGCGGGGTGTGGCTGAACCGCTGGCCGTCGACTCCGGGGCTGGGGTCCTCGGTGACTTCGAACCGCAGCACCGACCACGACCGCAGGGCGTTGGCCAGCCGGGCGCCGGTGCCCACCGGCCCGACCCAGTTGGTGACCGCCCGCAGCTGTCCGGGCATGGCCGGCTGCGGGGTCCACGTGAGGTTTGCCTTCGCCCCAAGGGTCGACGACAACGCCCACTCGACATGCGGGCACACCGCCGCGGGCGAGGCGTGCACGTACACCACGCCAGTCGTCACGTCGGCGAATTGATTCGACGCACGCATTTCCTGCTCCTTCGGTTCCGCGAGGGACGTCTTCCCCAACGACCTGGCGGGACCTGGCGAGCAGGATGTCTAACTATTTTGTGTGTCGTGCGTGTCTATTGTGCCTTGTGATACCCGTGTTGCGCTAGTGTGCATTTTTTCTCAGCCGTATTCCGCGACCACGGCGTCCGAGAACGCCGGCCACGGCTGCAGCGCCCACTCCCCGAAATCGCGGTTGGTCAGGGCCACCAGCGCCAGCTCCCGTTCGGGATCTGCCCAGATGAACCCACCCGCCTGGCCGAAATGGCCGTAGGTGCGCGGCGAGTTGTGCGCGCCGGTCCAGTGCGGCGATTTGGCGTCCCGAATCTCGAAGCCCAGCCCCCAGTCGTTGGGCCGCTGGACGCCGTAGCCGGGCAGCACGCCGTCCAGGCCGGGAAACTGCACCGTCGTCGCCTCGGCGTGCAGCTCGGCGGAGACAGTCACCGGCCGCAGCAGGTCGCCGGCGAATTTCGCCAGGTCAGCCACCGTGGACACCGCCCCGAACCCCGCCGCCGGCGCGCCGCCGTCCAGCCGGGTGGAAGCCATCCCGAGCGGCTGGAACACCGCCTCGGTCAGGTAGCGGCCGAATTCGATGCCCGATTCGCGCTCCACGGTCTCGGCCAGCACGGTGAAGCCGTGGTTGGAGTAGATGCGCCGCGCGCCGGGGGCGGCGAGCACGTGGTCGTTCTGCAACGCCAGCCCCGACGCGTGCGCCAGCAGATGGCGCACGGTGGCCCCGGGCGGGCCGGCCGCGGTGCTCAGGTCGACCACGCCCTCTTCGACGGCGACCTGCACCGCGCGGGCCACCAGCGGCTTGGTCACCGAAGCCAGCACGAACACCCGCTCGGTGTCGCCGTGACCGGCCAGCACGCCGTCGGGTCCGATCACCGCCGCGGCGGCGGCCTCGACTGGCCAATCCCGCAGA
>NZ_LZJB01000015.1:0-66248 GCF_001666895.1 Mycobacterium sp. E3298 | reverse complement strand
CCGCCGGCGAAAAGGCCGCGCTTGGGCTCCATCACCGCGAAGCGCGCGGCGGGCACTGCGATCCGGATGTCGGTGGAGCTCAGCATCTCGAAGCCGCCCGCGACGCAGGTGCCATTGATCGCGGCGACGATCGGCTTGTAGACGGGAAACCGGTGCAGGACGGCGTGAATGGCGTCTTCCTTGTTCCACCGACATCCGGATCGCAGTGCCCGCCGCGCGCTTCGCGGTGATGGAGCCCAAGCGCGGCCTTTTCGCCGGCGGCGGTAGCACCGTGCGACTGCCGCGGCAAATGCCCTACCCGTTGGCGATGGAACTGCTGCTGACCGCCGACATGGTGGACGCGGACCGCGCCCTGGCGATGGGGCTGATCAATCGGGTTGTGCCGCCGGAGCGGCTGATGGACACCGCGTACGACTACGCCGAGCGCATCGCGGCGAACGCACCGCTGGCGGTGTACGCGACGAAGCAGTCCGCCGTCGAGGGGTTGGCGCTCGACCTCGAGTCGGCGTATGACAACGAAACCCGGCACAGCGACCGCATTTTCGAGACGCAGGACGCCAAGGAGGGGCCGCGCGCCTTCGCCGAAAAACGACCACCGCGCTGGCAGGGCCGCTGAGCCCTCAGGCCCGGGTGCGGCGGCCCACGTCGCGAATCACCAGCGACAGCAGCCAGCTCACGATGGACAACACGATCGCCGCCCAGATCGCCGTCCACCAGAAGTGATCGATCTGCAGACCCCAGTGCGTGGTGTGCTCGGTGATGCGGGCGGTGAGCCACAACATCAGCGCGTTGACGACGATGTGGAACAACCCAAGGGTGAGGATGTAGAGCGGGACGGACAGAATCTGGACGATCGGCTTGATGAACGCGTTGACCAAACCGAAGATGACGGCGACGACGAAGATGATGCCGACCCGCTGAAGCTTCGTGTCACCGCCGACGAACGTGATCCCGTGCACGAATTTCGTCACCAGCCACAAGGCGAAACCGGTCAGTGCGGCGCGAAGCAGAAAGGGGCCCATGCCCACGATCCTCTCACCACCGGTGCGAGAACGGCAGCCGTTCAGCTCACCGCCGCGCTAAGCGTCACCGCGCTGCGACGCCAAGTGCTTCACCATCTGGCAGAGGTTGACGACGGCGGCGCTCAACTTGGCAATGGTGGCGTCCCGATCCGCCACACAGGACTCCCAGTCGGGAAACTCCTGCGGGGGTCTCTGGTTGTCCGCATTGAGATGGATTTTCTCCTCGATCTGGTCGCAGACGTCCGCAAGGGTCAATTGTCCCGGCGCGCTGATGTCGGAGAACCACTTGTCAGCCATGCAGAACCTCGTCTCGACGCAAATTTCCGTATCGTCCGAGGCTATCGGGTCGCTTGACACGACGTTTGTGCGGGAGGCCGGCGACAACGCGGTACATCCGCGACCGTCGTTGAGCCAACACCGGTCGCTGGTTGCCAGTCGCCAACCAGCAGAACCTAATTCAGGTTGTAGAAGCGCTGCGCGTTCAGCCCACCGATTTTTTCGCGCGCCTCGTCGCTGATGTCCGGGCGGGTCCGCAGGTGCTTGGTGCTTTCCGGCCATTCGCCGTCCCAGTGCGGGTAGTCGCTGGCGAACATGATGAAGTCGGCGCCCAGCACGTCGATCACCCCGGGCAGGATGGGCTCCTCCGGCTCGCACGTCACCCAGATATTGCCCGCGGCCAGATATTCGTGCGGATCGCGGCGCCAGCCGCGTTCGACCCAGTCGCCTCGCTTCTCGTAGTGCTCGTGCAGGCGATCCATGAAGAACGGGACCCACCCCGCGCCGGCCTCGAGGAAGGCGACGCGCAACTGCGGGTGGCGCTCGAAGACACCGCCGGACACCAACGCCGTCATCGCCGTCATCTGGTCGAACGGAAAACTGATGCAATGCACCTGAATGTAATTGGTGAACCGGTCCACGCCGATCTTCGGCAGGTGAATGCCCGGGGCGCCGTGGATGCCCAACGGCATCTCCAGATCCACCGCCGCGGCGTAGAAGGGGTCGAGGTCGGGGTGGTCGAGGTTTCGCGTCTTGAGCGCCGGCGGCACCAGGGTCGCCACCAGCCCAAGGTCTTTCGCTTCGGTCATGACGTCGATCGCCGCCTGGCCATGCTCGATCGGGGTCACGGCGACGCCCCGCAACCGTCCACCCGACGGTGCGCAGTAATCCGCGATCCACTGGTTGTAGAGCCGGGCGAACCCGGCGGCGAACTCGGGATCCTCGAGGGTGGGCGCGCACAGGCCGAGGCTCGGGTACAGCACCATCGTGTCGATGTGGTCGCGGTCGGCGTCGCCGAGCACGCCCTCGGTGGATCGACAGTTGATGTCGGGCGCATCGCTGATGCCGTGCTCCGGCGGACACCCCGCGCCCGGGCCCCGGTCCTCCGGGTAGTTGCGGCCTTCGAACGTCAACCGCATCCGCCCGTCGGAGCTGGGCTTGACGTACTGCGGCCAGCGTTTGATCGCTTCGATCGCCAGCGAGGGATTCTCGGCGACGTGTCCGTCGGCGTCGATGATGCGCATGTATCCGGAACTTACTCTCGCGGATTGCATGTGGAAACGGCTCTGCGACCGCGTGGTGAACTATTCGGATCTCATTCCGCTGCTACCGCCGTGCCCCTACGAGCACGTCGGCGCCGCGATCTACATCAACAGCGGCGGTCCCGGCGCACTATGGCGCCACAGCCTCTACGCCTATCGGCAAGGGCTGCGGAGGTTGGTGGGATGAGCGCGGTGTGAAACCCGCCGTCGTGGCACGCGGGCAGAAAGACTCGCCATCGCGCGCCCGGTAGGCCACGATGCTCAACGTGACAACACAAAGTCCTCGAAACAAGCTGACCGCCGATCAGCGGAACTCGTTCGTCGCGGCGTTGCTGGGCTGGACGATGGACGCCTTCGACTACTTCATCGTCGTGCTCGTCTACGCCGACATCGCCAAGACCTTTCACCACAGCAAGGCAGAGGTCGCCTTCGTCACCACCGCCACCCTGATCATGCGTCCCGTCGGCGCGCTGCTGTTCGGGTTGTGGGCCGACCGTGTCGGGCGCCGGCTGCCGCTGATGGTGGACGTGATGTTCTACTCCGTGGTGGGCTTCCTGTGCGCGTTCGCACCCAACTTCACCGTGCTGGTGATCCTGCGGCTGCTCTATGGCATCGGCATGGGCGGTGAGTGGGGCCTGGGCGCCGCGCTGGCGATGGAAAAGGTTCCCGTCGAGCGGCGCGGCTTCTTTTCCGGGTTGCTCCAGGAGGGCTACGCGTTCGGCTACCTGCTGGCGAGCGTCGCCTCGCTGGTGGTGATGAACTGGCTCGGGTTGTCGTGGCGGTGGCTGTTCGCGCTGAGTATCGTCCCCGCTCTGGTCAGCCTGATCATCCGTTACCGCGTGGAGGAGTCCGAGGTCTGGGAAGCCGCGCAGGATCAGATGAAACTGACCAGCACCAGGATCCGCGACGTGCTGCGCGACGGGGCGATCATCCGCCGATTCTTCTACCTGGTGCTGCTGATGACGGCATTCAACTGGATGAGCCACGGCACCCAGGACGTCTACCCGACCTTCCTGACCTCGACCGCCAACCACGGCGCCGGCCTGTCCAGCGCTACCGTCAAATTGATCGTGATCGTCTACAACATCGGCGCCATCATCGGCGGGCTTGTCTTCGGCACGCTGTCACAGCGGTTCAGCCGCCGCTACACCATCATCTTCTGCGCGATGCTCGGCCTGCCGATCGTGCCGCTGTTCGCCTACTCGCGCACGGCGGCGATGCTGTGCCTCGGTTCATTCCTGATGCAGCTGTTCGTGCAGGGCGCGTGGGGCGTAATCCCCGCCCACCTGACCGAGATGTCGCCGGACGCGATCCGCGGCCTGTACCCCGGCGTCACCTACCAGTTGGGAAACCTGTTGGCGGCGTTCAACCTACCCATTCAAGAGCGCCTTGCCGAGTCGCACGGGTATCCCTTCGCCCTGGCGGCGACGATCGTGCCGGTGCTGATCGCGGTCGCGTTCCTGACGCTGATCGGCAAGGACGCCACGGGCATCCGCTTCGGCACCGCCGAAAGCGCGTTTCTGCCAACCGAAATGACGTGATCGGGCGTCGCTCCTAGTCGGCCGCGCTGAGCAGTCGCAGCAGCAGGTGCATCGCCACGGTCGTCGAGCGCTCCCGGATGTCGGAGCGGTTGCCGGGCAGCCGCAGGGTTCGGGTGTCCTTGCGGCCGTCGATGAGGGTCACGTTGAAACAGACCGTCCCGACGGGTTTTTCGGGTGTGCCACCGCCGGGGCCTGCGATGCCGGTGATCGCGACGGCGGTGTCCGCGCCGAAGCGGCGGATGGCGCCGGCCGCCATCGCCTCGGCCACCGGCTCGGACACCGCGCCGTGCGCCTCGATCAGCGCCGGGTCAACGCCGAGCAGCTCCGCCTTCGCCTCGTTCGAGTAGGACACCACCCCGCCGGCGACGTAGTCCGACGATCCGGGGCGGTCGGTCAGCCGCGCGGCCAGCAGCCCGGCCGTGCAGGATTCGGCCGTTGCGATCCGGCGGCCGGCCAGCGCCCGGGCCACCAGGTCGTCGACCGTGGAGCCGTCCTCGGAGAAGAGCTGCTGAGAGTGCTTGTCGCGCACCAGCTGCATCAGTTTCGCGTAGCTGGCTGCGGCGTCCGGCTCGTAGCGCGTCACCATCTCGACCTCGCCCCGCCGTAGGCAGGTGGTGATCTCGAGCGACCCGAAGCCCGGCACCGACGCCTCGGCGTCGCGCAACGTCTCGGCCAGACCCGATTCGGGCAGCCCGAACATTCGCACGGTTTCCTGCCGATAGAGCGTTCGCCCGGCGATCGCCTGCTGCGCCGCGGGCGTCTCGATGGCCCGGCTCCACATCGGCTGCAGCTCCCGCGGCGGTCCCGGAAGGACGATGACCGTCGGCTTGCCGGGGACGACCACACCCGGCGCGGTGCCCACCGGGTCGAGCACCTGCGCTCCGGCGGGAATCATCGCCTGCTTGCGGTTGGCGGCGCGCACCGCGTCGAAGTCGACGCCCTCGAAGCGGGCCATCAGCTTCTTGAGGATGTTCGCGATCTTGTTCTCGGTCTCGTCGTCCAGCACCAAGTCGCGGCCGCAGAAGCGCGCCACCACCTCGACCGTCATGTCGTCGGCCGTCGGCCCCAGGCCGCCGCTGGTGACGATCAGGTCCATGCCTTGTTCCGCCATGAAGCGCAGCTGCGCCTCGATGTCTTTCGCGCGGTCGCCGCAGATCGTGATGTGCGCCAGCTCGACGCCCAGCTCCAGGAGGCGATCCGCGATCCAGGGACCGTTCGCATCTTGGACGCGCCCGGTGAGGACTTCGGTGCCGGTGACGACGATGCCTGCGCGTGCGCTCACCGGCATGAGCCTACTGGCAGCGCGAGAAGGCATAGCCGAGCGAGGCGTTCTGGGTTAGCCGCCTTCGAGGTAACGCTCGACGGTGGCGACCTTCTGCGTCATCGCGTCGCTGACCCCGGCCCGCCAGTCCGCCTTGATCACCGTGCTGACCCGGGGCGCGCGGGCGGCGACCGCCTCCACGGCGCGCTGCACGACCCCCATCACCTCTTCCCAGGTTTCGCCCTCGATGACGGTGAACATCGAATCCGTCCGGTTGGGCAGGCCGGAATCGCGGACCACCCGAACCGCTTCGGCGACGATCTCGCCGACGCCCTCGCCCACCCCCATCGGGGTGACGGAGAACGCCACGAGCACAGACATCCAACGAGCCTACCCAAGCTGTTCGGGCCCGGCCTGGCAGCATCAAGGCCCATGCGGGTCCTGGTGCAGCGGGTGACGTCGGCGACGGTGGCGGTCGACGGTGCAGTGGTGGGCGCCATTCGGCCGGCCGGTCAGGGCTTGTTGGCCTTCGTGGGCGTCACCCACGGCGATGATCTCGACAGGGCGCGCCGGCTCGCTGAAAAGCTCTGGTATTTGCGGATTCTCGACGACGAACGATCGGCGGCCGACGTTGGCGCGCCCATACTGGTGGTCAGCCAGTTCACCCTCTACGCCGACACCGCCAAGGGCCGACGGCCGTCGTGGAACGCGGCCGCGCCGGGCGGAGCAGCCGAGCCGCTGGTCGCGGCGTTCGCCGACGCGCTGCGGCGGCTGGGCGCCGAGGTCCAGACCGGGGTGTTCGGTGCGAGCATGCAGGTCGAACTGGTCAATGACGGTCCCGTCACGGTGCTCCTCGAACTCTGAACCGACGGGTACGTTGGATACGTCGCTTGCCGGGGCCGATTGTTGATGGGAGGGGCGATCATGAGCCCGACGCCTGAGTTTGGGTCGCTCCGTTCCGACGACGACAACTGGGACATCGTCAGCAGCGTGGGTTACACCGCCCTGCTGGTGGCCGGATGGCGCGCGCTCCACGCGCTGAGCCCGCGACCACTCGTCCGGGATGACTACGCCAAGGGTTTCATCGAAGCGTCGCGAGACCCCTACTTGGCGGCCAAGCTCGCAAACCCGGGGACCTCCGAAGACGAGCTGGCCTTTCCTCGCCTCTACGGCGTGCAGACGCGGTTCTTCGACGACTTCTTCGTCGAGGCCGGCGCCGCGGGCATCCGCCAGGCGGTGATCGTCGCCGCCGGTCTGGACTCCCGCGCGTATCGGCTCGAATGGGTCCAGGGCACAAGGATTTTCGAGGTCGATCTACCGAAGGTGCTGGAGTTCAAGGCCCACGTGCTCGCCCAGCACGGCGCCAAACCCAAGGCCCCCCGGGTCGAGGTCGCGGCCGACCTGCGCGCCGACTGGTCCAGAGCCCTGGAGGACGCGGGCTTCGACGTGGAGCGGCCCAGCGCCTGGTCGGTGGAGGGCGTGCTGCCCTACCTGACCGACGAGGCCCAGAACACGCTTTTCACCCGGATCAGCGGACTCAGCGCGCCCGGCAGCCGAATCGCCATCGGGGCGTTGGGTTCCCGCCTCGACCATGACCAACTCGAGGCCCTGGAGACGGCCCATCCCGGCGTCAACATGTCCGGCGACGTCGACTTTTCCGCCCTGACCTACGAGCCCCAGACGGACCCCGCGGAACGGCTGGCCGCCCACGGTTGGTCGGTCGATCCCATCCGCAGCACGCTCGACTTGCAGGCCGGCTACGGAATGACCCCGCCGGACGTCGACGTCAAGATCGACAGTTTCATGCGGTCCCAATACATAACGGCCACCCGGTAGCGGGCTACGGCGTCAGCAGGATCTTCACGTCGTCGCCCGACCGAGACGCCGCCGTGGCGTAGCCCTTCGCCGCCTCGTCCAGCGGCAGCGTCGTCGTGAAGATGCCGTCGACATCCAGCCGCCCGGACTGCAGCAGCGGGATCAATTCCGGCCAGGTGCGCTGCACGGGCGCGGTCGTCATCCGCAGGGTGATGCTGCGGATCAGGCAGCCCAGGGCGTTGAGCGGGAACGGATTCATGTCGTGCACGCCGACAACCGAGACGGTACCGCCCGCTCGCACCGCATTGAGAGCGTCCGTCAGGGAGGCGTCCGTGGCGACGGCATCGATCACCGCGTCCGCGCCGCGGCCACCGGTGGCGTCGAGGATGGCCCCGACCGCGGGGGCCTTCAGGGGTGTCGCCCCCCACTTGGCGGCGCGGTCCAGCCGCCCGTCCACCTGATCGACCGCGAAAACTGTTGCGGCGCCTTGGAACAGCGCGCTGCGCAGCGAGCACAGTCCGACAGCGCCCAAGCCGATGACCGCCACGGTGCCGCCGAACGGGATGTCGGCGCGTTGCGCCGCCGCCCAGCCGGTGGCGAGGTTGTCGGTGAGCAGCAGCGCCTGTTCGGTGCTGATCGATTCCGGCATCTTCAGCAGCTGGAAGTCGGCGGCGGGCACGGCCAGCAGATCGGCCTGCGCGCCACCGAGCAAGCCGCCGCCGAATATCTGGAACCCGTTGTGGCACAAGACCGGATCGCGGGTGGCGCAGCCTGCGCAGGCGCCGCACCCGGTCACCGACGACACCATGACGAGGTCGCCCACCTTGACGGTGCGCACCTGCGGGCCCGCCTCCACCACGGTGCCGATCGCTTCATGTCCCAGCGCAATCGGCTCGGGCATCGGGAAATCGGCCTCGTAGAAGTGCAGGTCGGAACCACAGATGCCGGCAGCGGTGACCTGGACGATCGCTCCGTCGGGGCCGGGAAGGGCGGGATCTGGCCGGGTTTCCACCCGGATGGCGCGGGGCCCGTCGACGACTACCGTGCGCATGCTCGCGTGCTCACTTCCCTTGCCGTACCACGAATTGGGCCCAATCGGGCTCGCGGACCGCCGCCCAGTACTCGTTGAGGCGCCACGGACTGACGGTGTGGATCTCCCCGTCGGCGTTCTTGAAGTAGGAGTGTTTGACCGCGGGGTGCGCCCACACCATCTTCTTGATCTGGGTCTGCGTCCGCTCATGCCACGCGGCGGCGGCGTCGGGCTTCGGCTCCAGCGAGTGCACGTCCCCTTCGGCCAGCCGCGCCAGGCACTGGTCGATGTAGCGCATCTGCAGTTCGGACTGGAAGATCAGGCTGCCACCGTGGGCGAGGTGGGTCCCGGGCCCGTAGATGATGAACAAGTTGGGGAACTTCGGGACGGTGATGCCGAGGTAGGCGTACGGACGGCTCCCCCACATCTCGCGCAGGTCGACCCCGTCGCGGCCGGTGATCTTCAGCGGCCACAACACGTCGGTGTGCCGGAATCCCGTGGCGTACACGATGATGTCGGCCTCGTGCGTCTCGCCGTCTTGGGTGACGATGCCGTGTGGGGTGATCCGCCGGATGGGCGTGCGCACCAGGTCGACGTTGTCGCGTCGCAGCGTCTGCAGCCAGCTGCCGTTGTCCTGCAGGGTCCGTTTGCCGCAGGCGGGATAGTCCGGCATCACCTTGCCCAGCAGTTCGTCCCCTTCACCGACCTGGCTGGTGATCCACTGGGAGAACATCATCTGGGCGGCGGCGTTGATGTCGCTGACGGCGTGGTCCTGGTCGGCGTAGTTCGGGTCGCTTTCCGCGGCGTCCAGGCCCTTGTCGGACCCGGGCCAGAGCACCAGAAACCGGTACCACCGTCCATAGAACGGCAGGTGGCGCATGGCCCAGCGCATGCCCTCGCCGACCTGGTCGTGGTACATCGGGTTGGGGAACATCCACTGCGCGGTCCGCTGGAACACGGTGAGGTGCTCGACCTCCGGGGCGATGCTGGGGGCGATCTGGAAGCCGCTGGCGCCGGCGCCGATCAGCGCGACCCGCTTGCCGCGCAGGTCGACCGAGTGGTCCCAGGCGGCGGAGTGAAATGACGGCCCCGCGAAGCTGTCGGCGCCGTCGAAGTGGGGGATGTTCGGCCGGTTCAGCTGGCCGACCGCGGTGATCAGGGCTCGCGCGCGCACGGTGCTCGTCTGGCCCTCGGCGCCGCGCAGCCGGATGCTCCAGGTGGCGTCGTCGTCGACCCACTCGGCGGCCAGCACCTCGGTGTTCCACAGCACGTGCTCGGCCAGGTCGTGCTTCGCCATGACCTTCGTGAAGTAGTCCTGCAGCTCGTGCTGTTCGGCGAAGAAATGCGTCCAGTCGTTATTGGGTTCGAAGCTGTAGCAATAGAAGTGGTTCGCGACGTCGACGCGCGCACCGGGATAGCTGTTCTCCCACCATGTTCCGCCCGGTCCGGCGTTCTTCTCCACGATGGTGAACGGAATGTTTGCCTGCTTGAGCCGGATTCCGGCCAGGATGCCCGATTCGCCGCAGCCGACGACGAGGACCGGCATGTCCGCCGCGCCGTCGGCCGGCAGGGCATGGGGGCGGCGGGGATCGACGCCGTCGAGGTCCATCTCTTCCAGGATCAGCGGCAGGTAATCGTCGGGCACGTGCTCGCAGGCCGCCCAGTCCATCATCTCCCGAATGAGGTCGAGGCTCAGGGGCTTTGGCTCTGGACAACCGCGGTCCCGATAGTCGGTGATCGCCGGCAGGGCCGCCGCGCGGGCCCGCGCCTTGTCCTCCTCGGACATGAACCCCTGAATCTCGTTGAGGAAGACGCCCATCTGTTTGAAGTCGCGGATGAACCGCGGGTCACCGGTGATGTGCACCAGCGAAAGCAACAGCGTCGGGATGCTGACGTCCGCCAGGGCGGCCTCGATCTCCGCGGTGGACGTGGTGAAGGGATCGCCGGCATAGGCGCTGCGCATCGAGCCGATCCTCTCGGAGACGGGGGTAACCCAATTACGCGACGTGCGGTGTCGTAATTGGCAGCACTACGCTACCCGCTGGCCACGGAGCGGATCAATAGTCCGATCGCTACGGCCGGGTCGACGTCCTCGTCCCCGCCCGACATCAGCTTTTCGGGGTGGTGGAAGGTAGGAGTGGCCGAGAATGCGGGAAACGACATCGCTCAGCGCGGCATAGTCCGCGGCGATCTCCTCACGGTCAATCGAACGCATGTTCGAATAATACGGCGGGCCACCGACAACAATCCGTTCGGCGACGAGACGGATGTCGAGCGGCCCCTGAATGACGAGTTTGAGCTGTCTGATCCCGCTCGCCCCGATCGCCGCTGAAACTCAAGTGGCAGAAGTGATTCCATTTCGACGTGGGGCTGGGAAACAATGGGTGCACGTCGACGCGTGCTCCCAGTGGCACGGAGATGGAGGAGCGCCATGGCCTCGTTGCTCACGGCCTGCGCCGGATTCCTGCTCGCAGTCTTGTGGATGGATCTGATCTTCGATGTGCAGGTGCTCCGATTCCGTTCTCCGCCAGCCGATCTGCCCGAGGAGGTGCTCGCTTCCATCGCGGCTTACTACCATCGCGCCACCACCACGTCTCGCCCGATGAATCGGCTGATCGCCGCCGTCATGGTGATCCTGGTGGCGGCGTTGACCTACCAGTCCGCGCTGGGGCCGGAGCCGTGGTGGCTGCTGGCACTGTCGGTCGTCCTGGCCGGGCTTCCGATCATGCTCGCGCTGACGCAAACGGTCCCCGACGCGGTGCGGCTGGGGCGGCGCGCGGACGATCCGCCCGAGCAGACCCGGCTGGCGCGCTCCGTCTGCCGGGATCACCTGGTGTGTGCCGGCTGCATGTTCGCGTTCGTGGCGCTGTGGGTCGTGCGGAGCGCCGCACTCTGACGGGGCCGACGGGTCGTAGTGACAAAACGCAGGTCAAGACCCGCTGGCCACGTCAATGCGGTTCGTACTAAACTAGAACACGTTTCAATTTGTTGAGCTTCGGTTCCGCGCCCCAGGAGTAGGCATGCACACCGCCATCTGCGATGAGCTTGGTATTGAGTTTCCGATTTTCGCGTTCACCCACTGCCGTGATGTCGTGGTGGCGGTCAGCAAGGCCGGGGGGTTCGGCGTTCTCGGCGCGGTCGGCTTCACGCCCGAGCAGCTGGAGATCGAACTCAACTGGATTGACGAGAACATCGGCGACCACCCCTACGGCGTCGACATCGTCATCCCGAACAAGTACGAGGGCATGGACTCGCACCTCTCGGCCGAAGAGCTCGCCGAGACGCTGCGCAAGATGGTGCCCCAGGAACACCTCGACTTCGGCAAGAAGATCCTCGCCGACCACGGCGTGCCGATCGAGGACAGCGACGGCGACAGCCTGCAGCTGCTCGGGTGGACCGAGGCGACCGCCACGCCCCAGGTCGAGGTGGCGCTGAAGCACCCGAAGGTGAAGATGATCGCCAACGCGCTCGGCACTCCCCCGCCCGACATGATCAAGCACATCCACGAGGCCGGGCTCAAAGTCGCCGCGCTGTGCGGCTCGCCGTCGCAGGCCCGCAAGCACGCGGACGCGGGCGTCGACATCATCATCGCCCAGGGCGGCGAGGCCGGCGGCCACTGCGGTGAGGTGGGCTCAATCGTGTTGTGGCCGCAGGTGGTCAAGGAAGTCGCCCCCGTGCCGGTGCTGGCGGCCGGCGGTATCGGCAGCGGCCAGCAGATCGCCGCGGCGTTGGCGCTGGGGGCCCAAGGCGCATGGACGGGCTCGCAGTGGCTGATGGTCGAGGAATCCTCGAACACGCCGGTTCAGCAGCAGGCGTACGTCAAGGCGGGCAGCCGGGACACCGTTCGCAGCCGGTCGTTCACCGGTAAGCCGGCCCGCATGTTGCGCAACGACTGGACCGAGGCGTGGGAGCAGCCGGACAACCCGAAGCCGCTCGGTATGCCGTTGCAGTACATGGTCTCCGGCATGGCGGTGCGGGCCACCAACCGGTACCCGAACGAGAGCGTGGACGTCGCGTTCAATCCGGTCGGTCAGGTCGTCGGTCAGTTCACCAAGGTGGAGAAGACGGCGACCGTCATCGAGCGCTGGGTGCAGGAATACCTGGAAGCGACCAACCGGCTTGACGAACTCAACGAGGCCGCGTCGGTCTGACGGCGGAACTAGACCTCGTCGTCGTCGAGCGCGTCGCGGCCGCTGAACATCTCCCTCGTCCTGTCGACCGCGTACGTGCCGATCTCGATCGAGTTCTGAACGATCCCGCTGGCGCCGCCGGAGATGTCACCGCGGATGATGTCGCTGGCGTGTTCGACGATGTCGGAGGCCTTTTCGACCGCGTTGGTCGCGATGTCCTTGGCCGCGTCGACCGCATCCTTCGGGTTGAAAGCCATCTCGAGTCTCCTCTGGTCGCAGGACAGTTGCTATGACTCTAGCCGGGGTGCGCCGGGCTAGTAGTTCACCAGGCTGCGCCAGTAGTCCTCGGGGATTTCGGCCCCGGACCGCAAGATTCGGGCCAGGCCGACGGCCATCGCGATCCCCAGCAGGCCGAGCCACAGCCCGGCCAGCCCGATGATTCCCCACAGCACGGCGGTGACCGCGGGCCACGGCGACAGCACTGCGAGGACCGGCGCGAAAAAGAATCCCGTCCCGATGTACCACGCCGAGCCGGCACGATCGGACGCGAGGACGAACCGAAGCCAGCGCGGGACGAGGGTCTCGCCGGGCCGGCCGTCGTTCATGACTCAGCCGCTCATCCGGCCGGAGGGAAGAATCCCGCCCCGGTGAACCAGCCCTCTTGCCAACCCTGCGCCCCCAGGCACAGCATCGGCAGCCCGCGATCCGACTGCGCCGCCGCCTGCGGTCCAGGGCACTTCGCGCCGGCCTGCTGCACCCCGTACAGGGGGTAGGAGATGACCCAATACCCGGTGGTGGCCGCGGGGAACTGGTTCGGCGGGGGGAAGTGGCACGCCTCGGCCTGGCCGCTGGGGCCCCGACCGAAGATGAAGCGCTCGTAGTTGTCGCACGGCGCGCCCAACGAGGCCTGATAGTTCATGCCTGGCACGTCGCCGTCGTACCCGGCTGCGGCGCTCGGCGCCATGCCGATCGCGATGCCCGCTATCGAAGCGGCGCTGAGCAGTTCCCGAATCATGTTCCACCCCGCCTGTCGTCGCCGGTGACCTGCACCAAAGCATATCCATCGAGACGCGGGCCACAAGACCGTATCGGCCAAGCGGCCCGAGAACGAGGAACACGTTTCAATTTGTGCCCGGCGATCTTGTGTCAACGCTTCCCAACCGTGGTGCGGCAATGGTTTATTTGCACAAAGACGACTAGACCACTTCGTCATCGAGGAGCGGGCAATGCCAACCGTCGAGCCAACCGCCAAGCCGGTCCCCAATCTTCCTCCCGGATTCGACTTCACCGACCCGGACATCCACGCCGAGCGGTTGCCGGTGGAGGAACTGGCCGAACTGCGGCGGACCGCGCCGATCTGGTGGAACGAACAACCGATCGGGGCCGGCGGATTCGACGACGGCGGCTTCTGGGTGGTGTCCAAGCACAAGGACGTCAAAGAGGTCTCGCTACGCAGCGACGTCTTCTCCAGCCTGAAAAACACCGCGCTGCCACGCTACAAGGACGGAACGGTCGGCGAACAAGTCGAACGCGGCAAGTTCGTCCTGCTCAACATGGATGCGCCGCAACACACTCGGCTGCGCAAGATCATCTCGCGGGCGTTCACCCCCCGGGCCATCGAGCGCCTGCGCGACGACCTCGCCGAGCGGGCGCGGCGCATCGTCGCGGAAGCGGCGGCGGAGGGGCGCGGTGACTTCGTCGAGCAGGTCTCGTGCGAGTTGCCGTTGCAGGCGATTGCCGGGTTGATGGGTGTGCCGCAGGAAGACCGCAAGAAGCTCTTCCACTGGTCCAACGAGATGGTCGGCGACCAGGATCCGGAGTTCGCCAGCAACGACGCCATCACCGCGTCCGTCGAACTCATCATGTACGGCATGCAGATGGCCGCCGACCGGACGGCGAATCCGGGCGAAGACCTCGTCACCAAGTTGGTCCAGGCGGACATCGACGGCCACAAGCTCTCCGACGACGAGTTCGGCTTCTTCGTCATCCTGCTGGCCGTGGCCGGCAACGAAACAACCCGCAACTCCATCACCCAGGGCATGATGGCCTTCACCGACTTCCCCGATCAGTGGGAGCTGTTCAAGAGGGAGCGCCCCGCCACCGCGGCCGACGAGATCGTCCGGTGGGCCACCCCGGTGACGTCATTCCAGCGCACCGCGCTCGAGGACTACGAACTGTCCGGCGTGCAGATCAAGAAGGGCCAGCGGGTGGTGATGGTCTACCGCTCAGCCAATTTCGACGAGGACGTCTTCGACGACCCGTTCACCTTCAACATCCTGCGCGACCCGAACCCGCACGTGGGTTTCGGCGGGACCGGCGCGCATTACTGCATCGGCGCGAACCTGGCGCGCATGACCATCGACCTGATGTTCAACGCCATCGCCGACGGCATCCCGAACCTGGAATCGATCGGGAAGCCCGAACGGCTCCGATCCGGCTGGCTCAACGGGATCAAGCACTGGCAGGTCGACTACCACACCGACGGCGCGAAATCCCCTGCCGCCCAGTAGCCTCAACTGCATGGCAACCCATCGAGCAGTTCACGTAGCGTCGGCCGGGGCACCGTTGGAACTGGTCGATGTCGAAACCAAGCCACCGGGACGCGGTGAGGCGCGGATAACCGTGACCGCGTGCGGAATCTGCGGCACGGACGCACACTTTGTCGCCGGTGGCTTCCCCGGCATGACGTGGCCGTTGACGCCCGGGCACGAAATCGCCGGGACGATAGCCGAACTCGGTGCGGGTGTGGACGGTTTCGCCGTCGGCGATCGTGTCGCGGTCGGGTGGTTCGGCGGGTGCTGCTACCACTGCGATGAATGCCGGAAAGGCCACTTCATCCATTGCGAGAACGGGAAGGTCCCCAGCTACCAATATCCAGGCGGGTACGCGGAATCGGTGACCGTCCCGGGGAGCGCGCTCGCTCGCATACCGGAAGGGCTTTCCGACGCGGAAGCCGCGCCGATGGGATGCGCCGGTGTGACCACCTATAACGCGCTGCGCCATACGAAGGCGGTGCCGGGCGACCGGGTCGCCATCCTCGGTGTCGGCGGGCTCGGGCACCTCGGGGTGCAGTTCGCCCGGGCGATGGGCTTCGAGACCATCGCCATCGCTCGCGGCACCGGCAAGGAGGGGGACGCCCGGAAGTTGGGCGCCCACCACTATATTGACTCCACCGCCACCGATCCCGCAGAGGCGCTGAAGGCCTTGGGTGGGGCCGCGGTCGTGCTGGCGACCGCGGGCAACTCGCCGGCGATGGCCGCGACCGTCGGCGGGATATCGCCGCAGGGCGAGCTCGTCACCATTGGCGTCACGCCGGAACCGTTGCCGATCAGTCCCGTCCAGCTCATCACACCCGGGATCAGCATCGTCGGGCATCCCTCGGGCACGGCGAAAGATGTTGAAGACACAATGCATTTCGCCGTGCTGTCCGGGGTGCGGGCTTGGGTCGAGGAACTGCCGCTGTCGCAGGCCGCCGAGGGCTACGCGGCGTTGGAGCAGGGACGCGCGCATTACCGCACGGTCCTGACGATGTGATCGCACATCGGCCCATGACCGACGAGTGGCGACTGGACGCGTCCGACGGCGAACTACTGCTTGCCACGGGAGTCCAGGGCCGCGCCGCCCGGATGGGGCACCGGCTCACGATCGCGATGACCCGCTGGCACGCCACCGTGAGCTGGGCCGGTTCCGAGCCGGCCGCGGTCGAGCTCGTGGTCGAAACCGACTCGCTTGAGGTGCTGCGCGGCGAGGGCGGTGTCAAGGGATTGTCCGCGCCCGAGAAGGCCTTGGTGCGGTCCAACGCCCTGAAGTCGTTGGATGCCAGCCGGTTTCCCGAGATCCGTTTCGTCGCACGGGCGGTCGACAAGACCGGCGATGGATACCGGCTCAGCGGCGAACTCACCGTGCGGGGGAAGACGCGGAACCACGTAATCGAGCTGCGGACAGAGGATCTCGGGGACGCGTGGCGCATGTCCACCGAGTCCACGGTCCGGCAGACGGACTACGGCGTCAAGCCGTACTCACTGCTGATGGGTTCGCTCCAGGTCGCCGACGACGTTGCGTTGTCCTTCACCGCGACGCACGCGAAGGACGCCTGAGCGGTTCGACGTCAGGGCTGCGGCAGCGCGGGCGCCTGTGGCGCCGAGTCGCCCGTCGGCTCACCGGCGTCGGCCGGTATGTGCTCGAGAACCCTTGTCAGGTAGGGCTGCCGGGTACCGGGTTCGGACTGCTGCACCTCTGGGGCGGCGGGTTCGGTAATCGGTTCACCGGCGGGCACCTTCGCCTGCGGGGTCAGCGGCGCGACGACCGGGGGCGGCGCCACGGCTTCGGCGATTTGTGGTGTGGGCGGCTGCACCGCGTGCCGTGGGCCAGGCTTGCTGGCCGGGGCCAACTGGATACCCACGGCGAGCGATAACGAGGAGACGAACGTGACCACACCGGCGGCCAGGGTGGTGACGGCGCCGGCGTATGAAAGCTTGCGCGGCGGTGCGGGCGGTGCGGCGGGCGCACTGTCCTGCATCTCCAACTGCTCGTCGGTGAACTCGGTGCTGCGGGCGGCGGTCAGCGCCGCGCCCCGTGCGATGGTCACCTGCGCCATCGTTTGCACGAAAACCGGTACCGGCAGCGTCTTTTCGAGTTGCCAGGAGAAACCGTCGACGTCGCTCTGCGCGCCGACGACGACGACCCCGCCCGGCTGCCAGCCATTGCGGTCGAACATGCCGCTCAGCCAGCGGGTCAGGCCGTCGAAGCCGCCGCCCACCTGCTTGGTGGCCGTCCGTGTCTCCCCGTCGTGAGTGTCGACCATGGCAACGGTCGTCCCCTCACGTTCGAGCAGGCAGACGGCGGTCTGCTGGTAGCCGATGACCGGCGCGATGGCCTGGGCCAGTGTTTCGACCGCGTCGAGCGCACGGACCGGCACGACGTTGTCGAGGCCGGCGTCGGTAAGCGCTTCCAGCAGCAGTGCCGCCTGGGCGGACGCTTCGTCGTTCCAGGTAACCCCGATGACGCGCAGCCGACGATCGCTGGCAGCCGCCTGCGCTTCCACCCGCAATACCTCGTCGGCTACTTGCTCTGCGGTACTGAGGGCGCGGACGCCGCGGCCTGGGACCAGGGCCATCTCCCGGTGGTCCAGGATGGTGCCGTCCGCGCCGTGTCCCTCAGCGAGGACCCACCCAATGGCGGTCGGCGTCACTGATAGCCCAAGTACCGTGTCCAAAACTTATGCCCCAATCGGTCCCGGACCTCCGACACCCTCACCGCACCGCGCGCACCAGTAATTCCCCTGGTGAGGTGGTTCGTGAGAGCCGGAACGGACCGAGAAAATGTGGTCTCCATCGGCTTGCTCCGTGAGAGCCTACGCGGTCGGCGCAAGTCCGGCTGCCCCGGTTCGGCTTCGCCCCCGGGCGACAACCGCCGCCCGCGGACGGGACGCGCCGGTGAGCGAGCGGCCCGCGGCGCCGCGAAACCGTCGCATGTTTCCGCCGTGATAAAGCTCTTGCGCACCGAATCGGCCTTTTCCGCGGCGGTTAGCCGTCGCGGGGCGGGCGCCCGTCACGGCGGGACCGAGAATGGGCCTTTGTGCCATTGAGTAAAACCCGGGCCCAGCCACCGCTGCCAGGCGTTTTGGACCGGTCCCCGGTGGTGCCGGGTGGCGAACCGGCCGGCCGGTAGGGCTGCCGTGCCCTAATCCGGGCCGCGAAATTGCCGGAAGAAAAGCGATACCAAATCGAGACGACACCGCGTCCCGATCGACATTCGGCCTATTCACCCGGTAAATTCCTGCTGAGACCGCCATCACATACGACAAGGGGCAGGTATGACAGAACTGAGCGAGAAGGTCCGGGCCTGGGGGCGCCGGCTATTAGTCGGTGCGGCAGCGGCAGCGGCCCTGCCGGGCCTGGTCGGTCTTGCCGGCGGCGCGCCGACCGCGGGCGCGTTTTCGCGCCCGGGTCTGCCCGTCGAGTATCTACAGGTGCCGTCCGCCTCGATGGGCCGCAACATCAAGGTCCAGTTCCAGAGCGGCGGAAGCGGCTCCCCGGCGGTGTACCTCCTCGACGGGTTACGCGCTCAGGACGACTACAACGGCTGGGACATCAACACGCCCGCGTTCGAGTGGTACTACAAGTCGGGTCTCTCGATCGTCATGCCGGTCGGCGGGCAATCCAGCTTCTACACCGACTGGTACCGCCCCGCGTGCGGAAAGGCCGGCTGCTCGACCTACAAGTGGGAAACGTTCCTGACCAGCGAACTGCCCGGGTACCTGTCGTCCGAGAAGGGTGTCAAGCCGAACGGCAGCGCCGCGGTCGGGATCTCGATGGCTGGTGCTTCCGCGATGAACCTGGCGAATTACCACCCGGCCCAGTTCGTCTATGCCGGGTCGCTGTCTGGCTACCTCAGCCCGTCCACGGGGCAGGGCTGGATAGGTTTGGCGATGGGCGACGCCGGCGGCTACAAGAAGGAAGACATGTGGGGGCCTGACAACGACCCCGCGTGGCAGCGTAACGACCCCTTGGTCAACGTCAACCTGCTTGTCGAACACAACACCCGGCTCTGGGTGTACTGCGGCAACGGGACTCCGAACGAACTGGGCGGTGCCAATTTGCCGGCCACGTTCCTCGAGAGCAACTTCATGATCGGCGTCAACAAGAAGTTCCAAGACGCCTACAACGCGGCCGGCGGCCACAACGCCGTGTTCAACTTCCCGCCCTATGGAACCCACAGCTGGGAGTACTGGGGCGCCCAGCTCAACGCCATGAAGGGCGACCTGCAGAGCAGCCTGGGCGCCACCCCCGGCGGCGGATAACCTCAGCTGTACCGAGCTCACCGCTGCGCCCGACGACGACGCCGTCGGGCGCAGCGGTGCGTTTCCCGCCCGATCAGCTCGGCCTGGCGAACTCGCCGGTGATATCGGTCCAGGCGGTCGCGTCCGCGCGGTGATCGGTCATGTTCCGGCATTCGCCGTAGACGCGCAGCACGCCCACATTGGGCTCGTCGTCGTGGCGGTAAACGATCACCGTGACGGCGTCCTTGGTAAACGTCGTGGCGAAGGCGTGATTGTTGGGCGGCAGGCCCTCGGTCCAGCCGTGGTCGGTCAGCGTTGCGGCGATTCGGGCGAAGTACATGTCGGCCCGCGGCGCGGCGGGCACCGAGAACGTCAGGTAGACCGCGCCTTGGTACGGCGGGTCGTCGCGGTTCTTGCACGACATCAGCGAGTAGCCGGCCGACGCCGTCCGCAAGGCCGCCGCGGCCACGACGTTCCGAGCCGATTGGACAACCTGAGTCCTCGACTGATCGTCACTCACCGGGCTGGCGGGATGGTCGAGGGCGTCGGCGGGCGTGGAATGCAGGCGGTCGATCATCAGGATCGCAGCGCCCAATAACAACGAAAGCGCCAGCGCAACCGCAATCAGCGCACGAATCTGCTTCGAACGCAACGACTTTCCGCGCTTCCCGCCAACGCGCTGCGGGCCGCGCCTGCCCATGATCGACGACATCAGCACTTCAGGCTAACTCCGAAGTGCCCCGCTGCCGCAGAATCATGGTCATGACCTGCCGCCGCATCAGCCTGACCGCGCGCTGCGGCGGCTTCGTCGGCGCGCTGGCCGTGTTCGTCGCATCGCCGGCGGCGGCGGACGACGCGGACGCGCTCACCGAGTTGGTCGACGCCGCCGCGCAGCGGTTGCAGATCGCCGAACCGGTGGCCGCGGTCAAGTGGCAAACCCACGGGCCTATCGAAGACCCCGACCGCATCCAGCAAGAACTCGCGAAATTGGCAACCCAGGCCTCGGCCCGGCAAGTCGACCCCGACTACGTCACCAAGGTCTTCGGCGACCAGATCAACGCCACCGAGGGGATCGAATACCGCCGGTTCGCGGACTGGAAGCTCGATCCCGCGGGCGCACCGACCCAGTCGGCGGACCTGGCGGCATCCCGGTCGGCGATCGACGACCTCAACCAAACCATGCTGAACCAGATAGTGGCCGACTGGGACCTCCTGCATTCGGCCGCCTGCCCCGCGCAGCTCGACCTCGCCAGGGACGGCGTCGTCCGCACGCGCCGGCTCGACGCCATCTACCAACGGGCGCTGGCGTTAGCAACCCGGTCATATTGCCAGCAATAATTTATTTTTTCCTCAACGGTTTCTAACACTTTCTTCCCGTGCCGCAATAAGGCCATTTCCGCAGCTGGAAGGCATATCTCGCACCATTTTCGAATAGGTAACGCTTTGGCCACAGAGGCCGAAATCCATCACATGAAAATTCTCTGCAAGCCTCTCGTCAAGTCCCTGGCGGTCGGCGGGTTCGTTGCAGCGTCGATAGCTTCGTCCACCGGTATCGCCACCTCCGCCCCCACCCCCAACTGGGACGCGGTCGCCCAGTGCGAGTCCGGCGGTAACTGGCACGCCAACACCGGCAACGGTGAGTACGGCGGACTTCAATTCAAGCCGGCCACCTGGGCCGCGTACGGCGGTGTCGGCAACCCGGCGGCCGCCACCAGGGAGCAGCAAATCGCCGTGGCCAACCGGGTTTTCGCCGACCAGGGCGTGGAAGCGTGGCCGAAGTGCGGCGCGCAATCGGGCCTGCCGATCGGTTGGTACTCGCACCCCGCGCAGGGCATCAAGGAGATCATCAACGGGCTGATCCAGGCGGCGGCTCCGCACTGACGATCAACCACCGTCGCGGTCTATGACCGAGCGGGAAGCTGTGTTTGGATCAGCGCATGGAAGGTTCGGCCACTGTTCATATGGCGGCGTCCGCGGACAAGATCTGGGATCTCATCGCGAACGTTCGCAATATCGGACGGTTCTCCCCGGAAGTGTTCGAAGCCGAGTGGCTGGGTGACGCAAGTGGCCCGGCCCTCGGCGCCAAATTCCGCGGCCACGTCAGGCGCAACGAGATCGGACCGGTGTATTGGACGACCTGCGAAGTCACCGCGTGCGAACCCGGCCGCGAATTCGGTTTCGCGGTGCTGCTCGGTGATCGGGCGGTCAACAACTGGCACTACCGGTTGGCGCCCAGCGGCGGCGGCACGGACGTGACCGAGTCGTTCCGGCTCAACCCCGCCCCCTGGCTCGGCCTCTACTGGCTGTTCGGTGGCTTTCTGCGCAAGCGCCGCAACGTCCGCGACATGACCAAGACGCTGAACCGCATCAAAGATGTGGTCGAGACGGGCTGACGCGCAGTGAAATCGGTCTTCATCACCGGCGCGGGCAGCGGCATGGGCCGCGAGGGCGCAAAGCTCTTCCACGCCAAGGGCTGGCGGGTCGGTGCCGTGGACCGCAACGAGGACGGCTTGGCCACGCTGCGCGACGAACTGGGCGGCGACCGGCTGTGGACGCGCCGCGTCGACGTCACGGACAAGGCGGCCCTGGAGGGTGCCCTAGCCGACTTCTGCGCCGGCAACACCGGCGGCGGGCTCGACATGATGTGGAACAACGCCGGCATCGGCGAATCCGGCTGGTTCGAGGACGTGCCCTACGAGGCCGCCATGCGCGTCGTCGACATCAACTACAAGGCCGTGCTGACCGGCGCCTACGCGTCGTTGCCATATTTGAAGGAGACGCCGGGCAGCCTGATGTTTTCGACGTCGTCCTCGTCCGCGACCTACGGGATGCCGCGCCTCGCGGTCTATTCGTCGACCAAGCACGCGGTCAAGGGCCTGACCGAGGCGCTCAGCGTCGAGTGGCAGCGACACGGCGTCCGCGTCGCCGACGTGCTGCCCGGTCTGATCGACACCGCCATCCTGACCACGACGACTAATCACTCCAACGACCGCCGCGCGCCGATGACGGCGGAGGAGCTGCGCGCCACCGCGCCCAAGAAGGGCATGCTCCGATTGATGCCGGCGAGCAGCGTCGCGGAAACCGCGTGGCAGGCTTACCACCACCCGAAGCGGTTGCATTGGTACGTGCCCAAGAGCATTCGGCTGATCGACTTCTTCAAGGGTCTGAGTCCGGAGTTTGTGCGACGCAGCATCGTCAAGTCCCTGCCCAGGATGATGCCGGATCGGCAGTGAAGGAGGTGAACCGGTGCGAAACCGGTTACTCGCGGTTGTCGTCCTCGTGATCGCCGGTTTCGGCCTCGCGGGGTGCGGTCAGGCCCAGACCACGCCGCGGAAAGCGGCCCGCCTGACCATCGACGGCGCCACGCACAGCACGCGGCCGCCGTCGTGCAGCCAGAACCAGCAGTACCGCACCATCGACATCAAGGACCGCGACGGCGCCGTCGAGGCCGTGGTGCTCACCAGTGGTTACCGGGTGATGCCCCAGTGGGTGAAGATCCGCAACGTCGACGGGTTCACCGGCAGCTTCTGGGAAGGCGGGGTGGGCGACGCGCACGCCGAGGTCACCAACGACGCGTACACGATCACCGGCAGCGCCTACGGCATCAACAGCAGCAACCCGAACAAGGTCATCACGACCGACTTCAAGATCATCGCCGAGTGCTGACCCGGTCAGGGATTCGGGCCTAGGCTCGGAAGACATCGATCGTTGGAGGGGGCGGTGAAGGAACGACTGCACTGGTTGGCGATGCACGGTTTCATCCGGGGCGTCGCGACGCTCGGGGTCCGGCGGGGAGACCTGCACGCCCGGCTGATCGCCGATCCGACGGTGGCCGCCAATCCGGTGGCCTATTACGACGAACTGCGGGCCGCGGGCCCATTGGTCAAGGGCCGCGTCAGCTACCTGACGGCCGATCATGCGCTCGCCCACGAGCTGCTGCGTTCCGACGACTTCCGCGTGGTGATGTTCGGCGCGAATCTGCCGGGGCCGTTGCGATGGTTGGAGGGCCGCACCCGCGACGACCTGCTGCATCCGCTTCGCGCGCCGTCGCTGCTCGCCGTCGAGCCGCCGGACCACACCCGGTATCGCAAGACGGTGTCGGCGGTGTTCACTCCCCGGGCGGTCGCCGCGCTGCGGGACCGCGTGGAGCAGACCGCCACCGAGCTGTTGAACCGGCTGGCCGCCGAGTCCGGCGCCTCCCAGGTCGTCGACATCGTGGGGCGGTTCTGTTCGCAGCTGCCGGTCGCGATCATCAGCGACATCCTCGGCGTACCCGAGCCGGACCGGCGGCGGGTGCTGGAGTTCGGTGAGCTCGCCGCGCCGAGTCTCGACATCGGGCTGACGTGGCAGCAGTACCGCAGTGTGCAGCGAGGGCTGGCCGGCTTCAGCTCCTGGCTCGACGAGCATCTGAGCCGGCTGCGGCGCGCCCCGAGTGACAATCTGATGAGCCAGCTGATTCAGATAGCCGAAAGCGGCTCTGCCGAGACATATTTGGACTCCAACGAGCTGCAGGCGATCGCCGGGCTGGTGTTGGCGGCCGGATTCGAGACCACGGTCAACCTGCTGGGCAACGGGATCCGCATGCTGCTGGACGCGCCCGACCGCCTCGACACCCTGCGGCGCCGCCCCGAGCTGTGGCCCAACGCCGTCGAGGAGATCCTGCGGCTGGAGTCGCCGGTGCAGCTGACCGCACGGGTGGCATTGGGCGACGTCGAGCTGGCGGGCCAGCGGCTCCGGCGCGGCGACCTGGTGCTCGTCTATCTGGCCGCCGCCAACCGCGACCCGTCCGTCTTCGCGGATCCGCACCGCTTCGACATCGAACGATCCAACGCCGGAAGGCATCTCGCGTTCTCCGGGGGCCGGCACTTCTGCCTGGGCGCCGCGCTGGCGCGCGCCGAAGGAGAAGTGGGGCTGCGCACGTTCTTCGACCGGTTCCCCGAGGCGCGCGGGGCGGGCGCGGGCAGCCGGCGCGACACGCGGGTACTGCGGGGCTGGTCGTCGCTGCCGGTGGCGCTGGGACCGGCGCGGTCCATGGCTCGCGTCGACGGCTAGGGATCCGCGCGCCAACGAAAAGTCAGGCGCGCCAAGATGACCGCCGCCGGCAGGGCGCCGGCACCGAAAATGGCCAATTGCCAGGCCCACCCGGTCGCCTTGCTGGCCAGCCCTTCGCTGTGCGTGACCTCGTCACCGGCCGGCGTTCTGGCCAGGCAGCCGCGGCTCTTCGCCCACCAGTCGTCGTGCACCAGCCGGTAGCCGTTGCCGGCTACCCACTCCCGGCAATCCTGGCTGACGGCCCAGAACCCGTACGCGATCGCTGCGCAGCTCCCGGCCAGCAGCGCGCCGACGGCTACCGCGATCAGGAGCTTCGCTCGCCCGCTCACGGATTCATCCTCTACGAACGGTGTTGACACTCGTCCGGCAACCGAGTTTATTGGCGCTATGACAGACGTATCTATGATCTCGGTCGAGGATGTCGTATTCGGGCTATGGCAGGCGCTCTCGCGGCGGGACTGGGAGGCGGTCAAGACGTTCCTGTCCGATGACTGCCTTTACGTCGACATGCCGGTGCCCGCGTTGTCGGCGCGCGGACCCGAAGACATCGTCAAGCGGCTGAAGATGGGCCTCGAGCCGCTGGCCGCTTACGAGAATCACGACGGCGTGCTGGTGTCCAACGGTTCCGACGTGCTGTACGAGCACTCCGAGACGTGGACGTTCACCACGGGTGAGCAAGGCGTGCTGAGATTCGTGACCGTGCACAAGGTCGCCGACGGCAAGATCACCGTGTGGAAAGACTATTGGGACATGAACTCCTTGGTGGCCTTCGCTCCCCCGAACCACTTCGAGAACCTCGCGACGGCCGACACCAGCTGGGTCTTCGACGCGACAAGCTTGGTCTAGCCGACTCGTCCACTCATTTCTCTCCTGGTGTGAGCGCACAAGCGCTCCCCCTCAACTGACCAAGCGGAATGTTCCGGGCTGGGTAGCCAGACTGAGAAACGCTTCGGCGCGCCCAACCACGTTGTCGCCGTGGCAGGTTGGGCAACCCGCGTTCGAGTACTCGAGACGAGTGACTGCGGCGCCGAACATCAGATTTTCGGGCGTGGTCCTCTGACGACTTCAGGGCTCGCGCGACAACCGACACTGGTTGCACTCGATCACGCGAATGCTTGCCAAATGGATAGGAAACCCTATCCCTAGGGGCAACCCAAATCTGGCTTCCCGGTCATTCCGCAAGCGGTGCTTCGTCGGTGACCATTTCCTTCATGACTCGAACGCAAGTCAACGAGGAGAGTGCCATGGCCGGCAGTGACATCCACCCGTCGCCTGCCGTCGACCAGCAGAAGCCTCTCCGGTCGGCGCTCTCCAAAAGCTTCCGGGCCGCCTTCATCGTGGCGGTGACTGGGGGCACCCTGGCGGGCACCGGATTGGTCCTGTGGCTGTTGAAAGCGCTCGCGACGAGCAGGTACGGCGTCTACTTCGGGGTCTAGCCCGAAGCGATCTCGGAACCTTGAGGAGGTCCCATGTTGAAGTCGGAGATCGCCGTCGTGCTCGCCCTGTGCGCCGCGCTGGCATCCGCGATCGGCGCGGTGAGCCGTCAACGGTCCGCGCACGAGGTCACCGACGGGCCAGTCGGCCACTGGGAGTTGTTCCGCATGTCGTTGCGCGACGCCCGGTGGTGGCTCGGCGGCGGTGGAGCCGTTGCCAACTACAGCCTGCAAGCCGCCGCGCTAGCTGTCGGGTCGGTGATGTTGGTGACGGCGCTACAGGTGACGGCGCTGCTATTTGCCCTGCCGGTCAATGCGCGGCTGACCCGTCAGCGGGTGACCCGCCGTCAGTGGATGTGGGCGATGGTGCTCGCCGTCGCTTTGGCGGTGGCCGTCACGGTTGGCGACCCGAAGGCCGGGCAGACGCAGGGGTCGCTGACAACCTGGACTGTGGTGGCCCTGGTGTTGGGTCCGCTACTGGTGCTCTGTGTCCTGGGTGCGCGCATTTGGCCCGGTCCCCGCGCGGCTGTACTGCTGGCGGTGGTGGCCGGTTCGTCGCTGGCCCTGTTCGCGGTGCTGACCAAAGCCGTCGTCGCGGCGGCCGGACACGGTTTCGGGGCGCTGCTGTGCGCGCCGGAATTCTATGTCTGGATACTGGCGGCGTTGGCAGGGATGATCTTTCAGCAGTCTTCGTTTCGCGCTGGTGCGCTGACCGCCTCGATGCCGTCGGTGACCGTGGCCAAACCAGCGGTGGCATCGGTTCTGGGCATCGTGGTGCTCGGCGAGACCCTCAACGCCGATGGCGTGGGCATGATCGTCCTGGCGGCGGCGGCGATAGCGGTGATTGTCGCGATAGTGGCTCTAGCCCGCGGCGAGGCCCATCCGGACGCGCTCAGTAACGTGCGAAACGCGGAGACCTCTGATCGGCCTACGGTGCCCGAGACGCTCACGCGGCCGCGCGTAGCGTCGGGTCCGCGGTGCCATCGACACCTATGCCCGGCCGGCTCGGCGATCTCGGTCGCCTAGCTAATTCCTCTGCACTGCAACGTGTTCGGCGATACCGGCCCGAACCGCCGGGATGGTCACCCCTCGTACGTCGACCATCCCGGCGCCGGACCGCTACAAGTACTGCTGTACTCCCCCGTGTCCGTGGCACGTGCCCCCCGAATGCGGATGCTGGCTGAACGACCAGCTGCCGTCCGCGCATTGCGCGGTGGCGCCAGGGGGCTGCGACGGGCCCTGCTGCGGATAGGGCACGCAGTCGCCGGAACTGGCGATATAACAACCGGGCGACGAGTTGGCCGGTGCTGCCATACCACCGGCGGCGGCCGCGATGGCCGCGGCGACAAGAGTTGCTCGGAGCAACATCCCCCCAAACCTTTCCCCTTCGATGCGTTTGGTGACGTTGCCCGATTCGTCGATCGGAGCGTATGCCGCGCGGCGATTGATTACATGCCAAATTGGAAAAATGGCTACGACTCGGCCAGCTTCCGCAGGCGTTTCAGCGTTTCGGCGAGATTGCGTCCCACCTGGCCGACGGCGATCCGGTCGGCGATGTAACCCACGATGCCCCCCGGCGCCTGATACGAGAGCCGGAACGTGACCTTCGTGCCGCCGTCGCCGCGGTCGCGCAGCCGGATCCGCCCGCGCAGCGTGACCCCGGTGATGCCCACCCAGGCCAGGTCCCGGCCCTCGTCGAATTCGACCACCTCGATGAGGCCGCCCACGGGTACGGAGCCGATCTTCCAGTGGACGGTGTAGCGGGCGCCGACGCCGGCCGGCTTGTCGTTGGACGACTCCCAGCGTTCCAGGCTCGTCATGAACGACGGGTAGCAATCCGGGTCGCTGACGATCTTCCAGACCGCGTCGCGGTCGGCATTGATGACGCAGCGGCGTTCGACGCGCATCAGCCGATCACCGGGAATCGCCGTTCGGCCGCCAGTCGGTCGACCCCGCCCTGCAGGCTGGCCATCACCTTGTCGTGCACCGCCTGGTCGTCCCCGTCGACCTCGATCGGGTCCTGGACCTCGATCACGATCTTGGTGGGCAACGGGATGTGGCCCGCCAGGTCGCTGATGTTCAGGCCCCAGGGCAGTGCCAGCGATATCGGGACGCTCTTGAGGCGGAGCAGCTTGTCGGCCATCAGCAACTTGGCCAGCCACTGCCCGCGGTTGAGGAACAACGCGCTCTCCTGCCCGCCGACGCTGGCGACGGGCACGATCGGCACCCCGGCCTCACGGGCCAGCCGCACGTAGCCCATGCGGCCGCCGAAGTCGACCTTGTGGCGCTCCCATGAGGGCCGGAACACCTCGTAGTCGCCGCCGGGGTAGACCAGCAGGGCGGCACCGGAATCCAGTGCGAGACGGGCGTTCTCGGGGTTCGCGGCCACGGTGCCGAACTTGCGCAACCAGCCCAGCGGCGGAGCGGAGACGACGAGGTTGTGGGCCAACTGGTAGAAGGGCCGCTCGACGCCGAAGTAGGAGCAGAACGCCAGCGTGAAGACGAAGGTGTCGGGTGGCACGTTGCCGCCGCTATGGTTGCCCACCAACAGCACCGGCCCCTCGGCCGGGATGCGATTCAGGCCCCGCACGTCCGCCCGGAAGTAGAACGACGCCAGCAGCCAGGTCCCCGGCAGCTGATCGCGGATGTAGTCGGGGTCCCGCTGGTCGAGGTCGGCCTTGGGCACCCACGACACGACCTTGTCCCGGGCCCACTCCAAGACGCCCCTCGCGGTCGCCATAATCGCCCGTATACCCCGGTGTCACCGGGGGTCAAACGCGGTAAAGCCCGGCGGCGTTGCCGTGGGCGATCAGGTCGACCACCCGGATGGCGTCGGCCTCGCTCCAGTCGTCGTCGACCACGAAACCGCGCAACACCCGATGAATTGCCCTGCGCCACAGGGCCGCACCGAGGAAATGGAGCTCGGCGGGGCCGAACCCGTCAGACGAGTAGAGGACCTTGCCGAAGGGGGCCAGCTCCAGCAGCCGCGCGATGAAGGCCGGCGCCCGCGCCCCGAGCTGGTTCACGCTCAACCCGCCGTCGACATATACGTTGTTGAAGGCCTGCGCCAGGTACCCGGCCTCGCGCTCGTAGGGATAGCAATGCAACAGCACGATCGGGGTGTTCGCTGACTGCCGCAGGAAGTCGAGCAGCAGCAACGGGTTGGTCTTGTGCAGATCGCAGTCCCGGTCGCCGAGGCCGACATGGAATTGCAGGGGCTTGCCCAGCCGCAGCGCCTGATGCAGCCCGAACCGCAGCAGCACCCGGTCCTGTACCCGGGTGCCGCCGCGGTCGCGCCACCGGTCGGCCGCCTCGGCCACCTGCGCGGGCTCCGGCTCGCTCAGGTCGCCGTCGAACCCGCCCCGGTAGGCCAGGATCGACTTGGTGCCGACGGCCGTCGTCGCGCGCCGGTGCAGGATGTCCTCGAAAGCCGACGCGTAGTCGCCGGGCGCCTGAGCGGCCTGCTCGGCGACCTGCTCGAGGCGGATCACCTCGTGCGCTCGGTTACCGGACAGCTCGGCCATGTCGGCGGGGCCGGCGGTGTCCGCGCCGATCCCGGTGTCCACCAGCCAGTCGCTCACCCCGGCGGCCGGCAGGAACATGCGGGCCAGCTCTGCCTCGCCGAACTCGTCGCGACGCTCCCAATACGATTGCGGGTCAGCGTGTTTCGGGATCCCGAGGAGAGGGCCGCAGTGGGCACGCACGGCGAAGCCGAGTTGGGTGTCGAATCCCGAGCCCACGAGCGGTTCGGTGTTGGCCTCGTTGAGCGCGTTTTCGAAGCGATGGCGATCCCCCGCGGTCGTCCAGCAACCGTGGACGTGCTGGTCGATGAGGGTCACTTCGTCGATGTGCTCGGCCAGCGCGTGCGGGTTGGAAGCCATGGAAGCCCGTCACAGGCTCCAGGCCATGCGGAACTTCTCCGCCAGTTGCTCGGGGTCCAGGTTGCCGTACCGCTCCTGCTCGAGCGTGCGGACGGCGACCACCATGTCGACCGCGGCATCGCCCAGGATCCCCCGTATCAGCTTCGAATCATCCAGTGCGGCAATCACTTCCGCCTGGTTACGGTCAAGGCTCACGATGCCGTCGCGCTCCCGCTCGGAAGCGGCGAGGTCCGCCGGGTCGATCGTGACCTCCGGGGGCAGCGGTGCTTGGCGTTCAATCCCGTCCAGCGCCAGCCCCAGGATCGCCGCCGACGCCAGGTACGGGTTCGCTGAGGGATCGACGATCTTCACTTCGACGTTCCCGCCGCGTGGATTGCCCGGCCCACCGGTGATGAATCGCACCGCGGCCTCGCGGTTTTCGGTTCCCCAACACGCGTACGCGCCGGCCCAGTTGCCGGGGTGCATGCGCAGGCCGGACACGATCGACCCGCACAGCAAGCCCTGCGTCTCCGGCAGCCCGCGGACCACCCCGGCCACCGCGTGCTCCCCGGCGGCCGTCATGCCCCGGGTGCCCGCGCCGTCCGAGAACAGCGGTCCGTCCGGCATTGTCAGCGAAAAGTGTTGGTGAGCACCGGAGCCCACACCGTTGGCGAAGGGCGCCGGCGACAGGCTGATGCGCAGCCCGTGACGGCGGGCCACCCGCCCGACGATGAGCCGCAGCAGCACCAGCTGGTCGGCGGCGGCCACCGGCGACTGCGGCGCCACCGACAGCTCGAATTGGTTGGCCCCGTATTCGGGGTGGAACTGCTCGATCGCGATGCCCGCCGCGCCGGCCGACCGGGTGACGTCGCGGACGAACGCCTCATGCTCCAGGACGCCCGCAAGACCGTACTGCGCCCACAGCGTCGACGGCAGGCGGTCACCGTCGGGCCCCACCAACAGGAATTCGACCTCGTGCCCGATCAGCGCCTCGACTCCGGCTTCGGCGAGCGCGGCTTCCACCCGGCTCAGCGTGCCGCGGGCGCAGGCGGGGACGGGTGTTCCGTCCTGGGAGAAGAATGCGGCGGGCGCCCACGCGAGGCCGTCGCCGACGATGCGCAGGGCGGACAGGTCGATGCGGAGTCGCTGGTCCCCGATCACGCCGACATCGGGGGTGAAGGCGATGCCGCTCTGATCGATCGCGAAAGCGTGCCACGAGGGGCTGGCCCCGAGGCCGGGATCGGCGAAGGTGTTGGTCCGCCGGATCGGGACGGTCTTGGCCAGGGTCAGCCCGGCGGGATTCACGACGGTCCCGATGACGGTGTCGACGCCCTCGGATTCCAGCTGGGCGATGGCCGCGGCGGCAAGCGGTGTGCCGGTCATGGCAGTCATTGTGCAGGGGGCGAGAGGCGGGGGCTCGCGAATTCAGTTCTGGCGGGCGGTCAGCTCCGTGACGAACCGGTCGAGGAACCCGTCCAGCGGCGCCCCGCCGGCGGGCCGGATAACGAATTTCGTCAGACCCGCGTCGATGTAAGCGTCCAGCTGCCGGTGCAGCCGATCCCATCCGACGGCGATCAAATCCGCGGGGTCGACGTCCGGGCGACGGCTGCGGGCCGCCGCGGCCAGCGTCGCGGGCAGCTCGCCGTCCACCCCGTCCACGATGGCCAGCGAGATCCCGAAGTGATCGGGCTCGATCTGCCTGCCCGCCTGCGCCGCGGCGTGTTGGATCGCCTCGCGGCCGGTCCGCGCCTCCGCCGGTGTCAGGAAACTGCCCAGCCAGCCGTCGGCAAGCGCGCCGATGCGCCGGTACGCCGCCGGCGCCGAGCCGCCGAGCCAGATGTCCAGCGGGGGCTGCGGTCTGGGCATGACGGCGGCCCCGCTGACGGTGAAGTACCGGCCGTCGTAGCTCGCCGAGTCCTCGGTCAGCGCCGAACGCAGCACCCTCAGCGACTCGTCGAACACCGCGGCGCGCTCGCCGTCGGGGACCACGAACACCTCCCGCTCGGCGGGAATCGCCGACCGCAGACCGAAGACGGGAAGGACCCGCTTCGGTGCGACGGCCGACAGCGACGCCAGCTGCTTGGCGACCAGCACCGGGTGCCGTCCGGGCAGGACGGCCACCGAGGTGCCGACCTTCAGCCGGGTCGTCCTGGCCAGTGCGTACGCCATCCCGACCACCGGGTCGACCGCCGGGGAGTACACCAGCTCGGAGAACCACAGGGAATCCACGCCGTTGGCCTCCAGGTGATCGACGATGGGGGCCAGCTGGTCCGGGGCGGTGTCCGAGCCCAACCCGACGCCGAAGCGAATCTTCACGGCTACGGCAACGCACCGGTGTCGCGGTTTGTGCCCGCGAGACATAAACCGTTGAGGCGTCTAGCGGCGTGTCCTCGCAGACGTTTATGTGTCGTGGTGGTCAGGCGCGGCTGGGGATCGTCAGCTTGCAGGCTTGGCCGATGTCGAGGGTCCGCAGGACGCGACCCATGCCGACCCACAGGGCGCACGAGAGCGCGAGATCGGCCAGCAATTCGTCGGAGAAGTGCTCGGAGCAACGGCTCCAGAAGTCCTCGTCGTCGCGCAGACCCGTGTGATCGCTGGCGAAGCGGTCCGCGAATTCGGCCGCCAGCCGTTCCTGCTCGCTATAGCCGGGCCAGGTGCGCCACTCCTGTGCGTGGTCGTACAGCTCCTCGTCGACGCCGGCGGCGGGCCCGTCCTCGTCGCGGGTGTTGACGCACACGACGCACTCGTTACGGTGCGCGATCACGGCGCGCGCCAATTCGCGGGTGCGCAGCGGCAACCGGTTCTTGGTGTAGACCGCGTTGCTGAAGCCGCCGAGGGCACCGCCGATGTCGGGGGACTTCACGAACCAGCCGGCCAGGTCGTCGTCAGCAAATGTTCCGATTCGGCTCATGGCGTGATGGTACGCCCGCACCGCCCGTTTCAGGGTGTGGTCGCCGGGATCTTCGTGGTGGGACGGTCGTCGCTCCAGTCCCGTTGCGCGAGAACGCGGCCCGCGACCCGGTTCAGCGCCGCCTCGACCACGCGACGATCCGGTCGCCCGTCGAATCCGGGTGACCGGGCGAGCTTGTCGACCAGCCAGGCCACGAGCAGGGAGTGCACGTAGTCCACCTGCTGGGCGCCCGCGGGTGTCAGCCACATCTGGTCGCCGTCGCCGCGGGCGTACCCCGTGGCGATCAGCCGCGAGAAGGTGGGCTCCAGAACCTCGAACGGTATCCGCAGGTAGTCGGCGATGTCGGTGAGCCGGGCCGTGCCATACATCTGTCCGTAGCGGTTGATGCGCAGGACGCCCCACAGCCCGGCCACGTCGAGCCGGCAGTCGGGTCGCATGGCGATGCTGCGCAATCGCATGCCGGGCACGCCGCGCAGCATGCGCTCGACCGCGCCCTCCAGCATCTGATCCGGGGTCTCGGTGCTGGGCATGCCGAACGCGTCGCCGAGATCGATTGTGCTGTCGTGCATTTCCCGCAGAGGCACCTGGCGCAGGAATAACGCCAGGACGAACCCCACCAGTGCGACCGGAACCGCCCATCCGAACACGTGGGTGAGCGACTCGGAGTAGGCGGCGACGATTGGAGCGGCCTCCTCTCGGGGCAGCCGGTGCAGCGCCTCCGGAGACGCGGCGGCCGCCGCCGGCGCGTGGCCGGCCGCGATAGCCGGGCCGATCCGGCTGTGCAGAAAGTTCGTGAACAGCGAACCGAAGATGGCCGCACCGAACGAGCTGCCGATCGTGCGGAAGAAGGTGACGCCGGAGGTCGCGACGCCCAGGTCGTCGAAGCTCACGGTGTTCTGCACGATCAGGACCAGAGTCTGCATACACATCCCGATCCCGGCGCCGAGGATGACGAGGAACAGCGATTGAACCAACACCGATGTCGACGGGTCCATCCGCGACATCAGGAAGAACGCCACCGCCATGACGGCGGTGCCGGCGACGGGAAAGACTTTGTACCGGCCCGTGCGGCCGACGATGACGCCACTGCCCATCGAGGTGGTCAGCATCCCGATCACCATCGGCAGCGTGCGCAGGCCCGACGTCGTGGCCGAGACGCCGTCGACGAACTGCATGTACGTCGGCAGGAACGTCAGGGCGCCCAGCATCGCGAAGCCGACCACGAAGGACAGGACGCAGCACACCGTGAACACCGGGCTGCCGAACAACCGGGTCGGCAGGATCGGCGCGGCCGCGCGGCTTTCCACCCAGGCGAAGAGGCACAACGCGACCACCGAGCCGGCGAACAGGCCGATGATCGTCGGCGATCCCCACGGGTACGTGGTCCCGCCCCAGCTGGTGGCCAGCGTCAGCCCGGCGGCGCCGAGCCCGACCAAGAGGATGCCGGTGTAGTCGATGACCGGTTTGGTGCGCTCGGACAGCGGCGGGATGGCGGCGGCCGCCACGAAGAAGACCACGACCGAGATCGGCACGTTGATCCAGAACGCCCAGCGCCAGGTGAAGTGGTCGGTGAAGTAGCCGCCGAGCAAGGGACCGATCACGGTGGTGACGCCGAACACGGCGCCCATCGCACCCTGGTAGCGGCCGCGGTCCCGCAGCGGGATCACCTCGCCGATCAGCGCCATGGCGGTCACCATCAGCCCTCCGCCGCCGATGCCCTGCAGCGCCCGCGACGCGACCAGCATGCCCATCGAGCTCGAGAGCCCACACAGCACCGACCCGGCGACGAAGAACACGACGGCCGCCTGGAACACCCGCTTGCGGCCGAACAGGTCACCGAACTTGCCGACGAGGGCGGTGATGATGGTCGAGGCGAGCAGGTAGCTGGTGACAACCCACGATTGATGGCCTGCGCCACCAAGATTGGCGACGATAGTGGGCAACGCGGTCGCCACGATCGTCTGGTCCAGCGCGGCCATCAGCATGCCGAGCAGGATCGCCACGAAGATGAAATTGCGCCGCTGCGGGTCGACCGCGACGTCCGCGGGGCCGGAGTCCGAAGCGCGGCCGGCCGGAGCCGCCGCTGGTGTCGCCCTCGTCATGCCCGCCTTCCCACGGATTTCGATGGTAGTGAGTGCCCACGGTCAACCCGTGGCAACCAAAACCCGCGAAGGCGTGGGCTGTGCTAGCTCGGCGGCCGCGAAACGCACTGCGCGGAGTAGAGCTCCACGCCGAGCTTGTCCATCAGCTCCAGCTGGGTTTCGAGGTAGTCGATGTGCTTTTCCTCGTCCGCGACGATCTCTTCCAGCAGGTTGGCGCTCGTGGTGTCCTGCTTCTCGCGGCACATGATGATGCCGGGCTTGAGCCGGTCCATCACCTCGTATTCGATGGCCAGGTCGGCCTCGAACTGCTCGCGCAGCGTCTGACCGATGCGCAGCGAGAACAGCCGCTGGTAATTGGGCAACCCGTCGAGCAGCAGGATGCGGTCGGTGATCGCCTCGGCGTGCCGCATCTCGTCGAAGGACTCGGCCCGGGTGTGCTCGGCGAGCTCGGTGAAGCCCCAGTTGTCCTGCATCTTGGAGTGCAGGAAGTATTGGTTGATCGCGGTGAGCTCGCCGGTCAACTGCTCGTTGAGCAAGCGCAAAACATCCGGATCCCCTTGCATGATCACTCCCCTACGGTGACGGTCGAAACGGTGGTCATTCCTGGCCTTGGCGGGGTGCGCTGGGCTGCGCGCACCATGCGGGGCCGTAGTCGCACTTTGCCATGCCGAAGTTCAATCTGCCAGCAAGGTATGGCTGTGCTCAGTGTGTGTCCTGCGCCGCCCCCGTGACCGACGTTGCTGGCGACTAAGGTTAGACTGCGCTAACGAACTTAGGTTAGACTCAACTAATATGGCTGTCGGTTCGGCATTTTCTTCGGGAATCCCGTTGACACGGGATGCCGAGAGGGAGGACGAATTGCGCACGCGTGGCCAGGCCGTCGGGCAAGAGAACGTCGCCCGCATGCAAGGGATGCGCTGATGTACGTATGCCTGTGTGTCGGCGTGACCAACCACACGGTGTCCGAGGTGGTCGCGCGCGGCGCCTCCACCTCGAAAGAGGTCATGGCCGCGTGCGGGGCCGGGGGCGACTGCGGCCGTTGCAGGCGAACGCTGCGGGCGATCATCGCCGCGTCGGCGAACCTCGAGGCCGCCCCGTCGCGTTAGCCGGCGTCAGCGTTTGTTGAAGTCCGCCAGCGCCGCGGCGTTGGCCTGGGCACCCATCAGCTCGGCGAAGTGAGCGTTTTCCCGCGCAGTGGCCGCCGCGATCTCGGGCCGGACCGGCTCCACGATCGTGTGCTTGACCGCCATCAGGCTCGAAATGGGGCGGCTGGCAAGGATTTCCGCGTGCCGACGGGCTTCGGGCAGCAGATCGTCGGGCTCGCAGACCCGCCATACCAGACCCATCCGCAACGCCTCGTCGGCATCCACCCACTCCGAAGACATCAGCAGCCATGCGGCGTTCTGCCGGCCCACCAGTTGCGGCAGCAGGTATGACGACGCCGCCTCCGGCGCCACCCCCAGGCTGGTGAAGGGGCACTTCAGCCGGGCGGTCGATGACATGAATGCCAGGTCGGCGTAGCCGAGGATGGTGGCGCCGATGCCCACCCCGACGCCGTTGACCGCGCAGATGAGCGGCTTGGGGAACGCACTGAGGGCATCGATCAGGCCGATGAAGCCGTGCTTGCCCGGCGTGAAGTCCGGATCGGTGATGCGGGCCTGCATCTCGGCGAGATCGGTTCCGGCGCTGAAGCCGCGGCCCGCGCCGGTCAACAGCACCACGGCGACCTCGGGATCCTCGGCCGCGGCCAACAGCGCCTCCGCGGTGGCGTCGTACAGTGCCTCGTTGAACGCGTTCAGCGCCTCGGGCCGGTTCAGCGTGAGGGTGCGCACCCGCTTGTCGTCATCGATCTGCAGCGTCACGGCTGCAGCCTAACCAGGTCAGCCGTTGCTGTAGACGCGGGTGGGCGCGATCAGCACAACCGCGCGCCGCTCCCGGGCCATGACGCGGTCGTACTCGTCCCAGTCGTCGTGCGTGCCGCCCGCGGCGGTGAAGACATCGCGGAGCAAGAGTCGCAGCTGGTCGTCCGTGGTCAGCCAGGGCTGGGCGTCCTCCGGGCCGGCCAGCTCCGCGCGGCCCTCGACGGTCGCCCATTGCCAGCCCTTGCGGAAGGTGACCGCCAGCTGGGGCCGCGCGCGCAGGTTGGCCAGCTTGACCTTGCCGTAGGTGGTGAAGCCCAACGCCTCCTGGCCGGTCGCGGGATGCGGCAACAGGCCGACGTTGACCAGCGACGCCTGCACCGTCGCGTCGGCGCGAACCGTGGAGACGACCGCCAGGCCACTTTCCGCCGCGGCCAGGGCCGTGGCGTCGCGCAGAGATGTCATGTGGGTTCCTCGATGAACGGTGTCTTGAAGACGTAGCGGCTGGTGGGGACGGTGTCGATGTTCTCGTTGGCGCCGAACGCCGTGGTGCTGGCGACCATTCGGCCCAAGCGGTCCTGCAGGTCCTTGTCGTCGGCGGCACCGAAGAACGCCTTGAGATCGGTGATCGCCTCCGCGGGGAACAACTCCTCGACGATGCCCGCGATTCCCGGCGCGCCCGGGGTGAGGGCACGCACCACCCAGTTCTGGGTGTAGCCGAAGGTCGACTGCGTCTCGATGGCCACCGAGGTGTGGTCGCGCTGCCACCGGTTCAGCCAGCTCACCTGGTCGAGGGCCTCGGGCCGGCGCAGCAACGCGATGTTGGCCAAACCCGTTGTGCGCGAACCCGGCTCGGTGCTGGGCCCTTTCAGCGGCACCGATTCGGTGACGAGGTACGCGGCGAGTTGGTCGCATTCGGCGGACAGCAGGTCGAGGGCCGCGGTCATCTGCTCGCCGTAGCACTGCTGCGTCCACATGCTCACCACCGCGCCGACGGGCGGGTCCAGCGTCGTCAGCGTCATCAGCGAATGGCGCACCGCGTCGTCGCGCACGTTGACCGACAGCCCGGGCAAACCCAGGTCCAATAGCGCGTCGGCGACCGGTCCCCGCTGGCGGGCACACCAATCGTCGCCGAAATCCGCCGTCCTGAGCACCGCGATCACCTTTTCCATAGGCAGAACCTACAGCCGCGCTCTGGGCGCAATGCAGTAGTCGTTCCCTAGTCGGGACGAAAAGTGCAGTAGTGCGTCCCGGACCGTTTTTCGTCGTTTCGGTCGACGATGGTCGGCGACCGCGCCGGCCGACGAGAGCAAGGATTCATGGACTTTTGGTCGTTGCCCCCGGAGGTCAACTCGGGGTTGATGTATGCGGGCCCGGGGTCGGGGCCGCTGTTGGCCGCGGCAACCGGCGCGCCGGGCCTCGCGGGAACCGCGGGCATCCAATCTCAGCTCAACGTCGACGCCCTGATGGACGCGCTGGCCACCGCCGCCGAGTGACGCTCTTTGACCAACCGCACCCGCTGTTCGCCGCCGATCGACTCTCCGATGATGGCGGCCAGCCGCCGATAGGATTCGTCGCGGCCGCTCGACGACCGGAACACCAGCCCGATGCGCCGGCCCGGGCGTGGATTCGCAAACTGCGCCAGCCCGAGCCGGCTGCGTGCCGCCTCGACGGGCGCGGCGCTCTGCGGAATCAGCGTCACCCCCAGCCCGCCCGTCACGCACTGCACCGCGGTGGCCAGCGATGCTGCCCGGGTGTCCGCGAGTTCGGCTCGCACACCGGCCTTTTGGCAGACATCCAGGGCTTGATCGCGCAGGCAGTGGCCCTCGTCCAGCAGTAGCAACGGCAAATCCGCCAGCGCCGACGCCGGCACCCGGCGCTTGCCGGACAGCGGGTGCCCCGGCGGCACCGCGAGCAGAAAGTCCTCGTCGTAGATCGGGACCTCGGTGAGTCCGGTTGCGTCGGCGGGCAGCGCGATCAGGGCGGCGTCCAGGGACCCCCCGCGCAATGCGGTGAGCAGGCGTTCGGTCTGGTCCTCGATCACCCGCAGGGTCAGCGCGGTTAGGCGATCGGCGACGCCGGCCAGCACGGTGGGCAGCACGTAGGGCGCTACCGTGGGGATCATGCCCAGCCGCAGGGTGCCCTGCAGTGGGTCCGACGTTCCCGTTGCGGCGGCCGCGAACGCCTCCGCCGCTTCGACCACGGCCTGGGCGCGCGGCAGCAGTTGCGTACCTTCGGGTGTCAACAGGACACGCCGCGTCGAGCGCTCGACGAGCTGGGTTCCCAGCCCGGTTTCCAGCGCCGCCAGCGCCTGTGACAGTGTGGACTGGCTGACGCCGAGAGATGTTGCGGCGCTGCTGAATTGGCGCCTTTCGGCGACCGCGACGAAGGCGCGCAGGCCGGCGATAGTCGGCTGATAACTCTTATCGGGCATGCCTATAAGTGTAGTGGGAAATATCACCTTTACTTCAGACAGGGTATGCGGGCAACATGACAGGGAAAGCTAATCTTGAGTAAATCCAAATTAGGAGAGCCATGCCTTTGCTGACCATCGGCGACCAATTCCCCGCCTACGAGCTCACCGCCCTGATCGCGGGCGATCTGTCCAAGGTCGACGCCAAGCAGCCCGAGGACTACTTCACCACCGTCACCAGCGAGGACCACGAAGGCAAGTGGCGCGTTGTGTTCTTCTGGCCCAAGGACTTCACCTTCGTGTGCCCGACCGAGATTGCCGCGTTCGGCAAGCTCAACGACGAGTTCGCCGACCGCGACGCGCAGGTGCTGGGCGTCTCGATCGACAGCGAGTTCGTGCACTTCAACTGGCGGGCCCAGCACGAGGACCTGAAGAAGCTGCCGTTCCCCATGCTGTCCGACATCAAGCGGGAGCTGAGCCTGGCCACCGGCGTTCTGAACGCCGATGGCGTCGCCGACCGGGCCACCTTCCTGGTGGACCCCAACAACGAGATCCAGTTCGTTTCGGTCACCGCCGGATCGGTGGGCCGCAACGTGGAGGAAGTGCTGCGGGTGCTCGACGCGCTGCAGTCCGACGAGCTGTGCGCCTGCAACTGGCGCAAGGGCGACCCGACGCTGAACGCCACCGAGCTGCTCAAGGCCTCGGCGTAATCACCTAGGGTCTGATCAGGGAGGCGAGATGAGCGTAGAAAACCTCAAGGAGGCGCTGCCCGAGTACGCCAAGGACCTCAAGCTGAACCTGGGCTCTATCACGCGCACCACGGAGCTCAACGAGGAACAGCTGTGGGGCACCCTGCTGGCGAGCGCCGCGGCGACTCGGAACACCCAGGTGATCAGCGAGATCGGCGCCGAGGCGGCCGACGTCCTGTCGGCCGAGGCGTACAACGCGGCGCTGGGGGCCGCGTCGATCATGGGCATGAACAACGTGTTCTACCGGGGCCGCGGCTTCCTCGACGGGAAGTACGACGATCTGCGCGCGGGATTGCGGATGAACATCATCGCCAATCCCGGTGTGGAGAAGGCAAACTTCGAGCTGTGGTGTTTCGCGGTGTCGTCGATCAACGGATGCCCGGACTGCGTGGCCGCCCACGAGCACACGCTGCGCGAGGCGGGCGTGAGTCGCGAGACCATCCAGGAGGCGCTGAAGGCCGCGGCCATCATCTCCGGCGTGGCGCAAGCGATCGTCGCCTCCCAAACGCTGGCCACCGTCGGCTGACGCGGTGACGGAACCAGCCTGGGTAGAACACGCGATCTGGTGGCAGGTCTATCCGCTGGGGTTCGTCGGCGCCTTTCCCGCGTCGTCGGAGCCGCCGCAACCGGGCGAACACCGGCTGCGGCGGCTCGTCGACTGGTTCGACCACGCCATCGCCCTGGGGGCGTCGGGCGTTGCGCTGGGGCCGATATTCGCCTCGCGCACACACGGTTACGACACCACCGACCATTACCGCATTGACCCGCGGCTGGGTGACGACGCCGATTTCGACCACCTCGTCGCCGAGGCCCGCCGCCGCGGCCTGCGCATCCTGCTCGACGGCGTGTTCAACCACGTCGGCGTGGATTTCCCGCGCTACCAGGAGGCTTCGCACGATGACGCGGCCGCGCGCTGGTTCCGCGGACGCCCCGGCGCCTTTCACACCTTCGAGGGCCACTCCGAGCTGATCACGCTCAACCACGACAACCCCGAGGTCGTCGACTACACCGCGGATGTGATGGCGCACTGGCTGGGGCGCGGCGCCGACGGCTGGCGCCTCGACGCGGCTTACACGGTGCCGGAACGCTTTTGGGCGGCCACGCTGCCGCGGGTTCGCGAGCGCTTCCCGGATTCCTGGTTCGTCGGTGAGCTCATCCACGGCGACTACGCCGCGGTGGTGCGCGCCGCCACGTTCGACTCGGCCACCCAATACGAGCTGTGGAAGGCGATCTGGAGCAGCCTCAACGACGGCAACTTCTTCGAGTTGGACTGGGCGTTGCAGCGGCACGCCGAGTTCCTGGCCGGCTTCGCACCGCTGACCTTCATCGGCAACCACGACGTCACCCGCATCGCCAGCCGCCTCGAACGTCCTGAGCACGTCGCGCACGCGCTGGTGATCCTGCTGACCGTCGGCGGCGTGCCCAGCGTGTACGCGGGCGACGAATTGGGCTTCCGCGGCGTCAAGGAAGAACGTTACGGCGGCGACGATGCCGTGCGACCCGAATTCGGCTCGCCCCCAATGCAACTGGATAGGTTCGGCACCGATATGTGGGCGTTGCACCAGTTCCTCGTAGGGTTGCGCCGCCGCCACCCGTGGCTGCACCGGGCGACGACGAGCGCGCTGCGGCTGGAAAACCGGCACTACATCTACGAGACCCGCAGCGGCGACGACGCGCTGCTGGTCGCGCTCAACATCGGCGACGAACCGATGCGGGTGGCGGCCTCGGAGCTGGGCACCGCCCACCGGCGGGTCATCGGCGGGTCCGCCGCGCCGCCCCAGGAGGTCCTCGACGCGGTGGTCGTCGAGCCGCACGGCTGGCGGATCCTAAGCTCGGGCTAGGCGCTCCAGCGTGAGACGGTCCTGCCGGCCGTCGTAGTACTTGTCGAGCAGCGCGACGAAATCCTCGTTTTCTTCCGTCGCGTGTGCGAACAGCGTCATCGACGAGCGAAGTTTGAGGTCGTCGGGCGAGCCGAAAATGTCGCCGACCGATCGGCCCTGCACCTCGTTGACCAGCCGCGCGCATTCGCGCAGTCGCGGCCCGAGCAGATCGTGGCGCAGGTACGCGCGGGCCTCGTCGAGCGACGAGATGCCGTAGTGCACCGCGGTGGGGCTGCCGCCCAGACCGCGCAACTGCGGGAAGACGAACCACATCCAGTGGCTGCGTTTCCGCCCGGACCGCAGCTCTTCGACCACGTTGCGGTACACCGGGGCCTGCGCGTCGATGAAGCGCTGGAGGTCGAAGGGGTCGCTCTCCGGTTCCATGTGACTACGGTTGCACACTGTGGAATTGAAAAGACGGAAGGCCGTCCGACGACGAGTGCCCAAGGTGCGCGACCTCGCGCCGCTGATCAAGTTCAAGCGTCCGCAGTTCGACGCGACCAAGCGCCGCCTCGACGCCGCGTACACCATTTACGATCTGCGACGCATCGCCAAACGGCGCACGCCCAAGGCGGCATTCGACTACACCGACGGGGCCGCCGACGACGAGCTGTCCATCGCGCGGGCCCGACAGGCTTTCCGCGACATCGAGTTTCACCCGACCATCCTGCGCGACGTCTCCAATGTGACCGCCGGATGGAACGTCCTCGGTCAACCGGTCGTGCTGCCGTTCGGCATCGCGCCCACCGGATTCACCCGGCTGATGCACACCGAGGGCGAGATCGCCGGCGCCCGGGCGGCCGCGCGGGCGGGGATCCCGTTCTCGCTCTCCACGCTGGGCACCACGGCGATCGAAGACCTGGTGACCGCTGTTCCCCAGGGGCGCAAGTGGTTTCAGCTTTACATGTGGCGCGACCGCGACCGCTCGATGGCGCTGGTGAAGCGCGCGGCCGACGCGGGGTTCGACACCCTGCTGGCCACCGTCGACGTCCCGGTCGCGGGCGCGCGGCTACGTGACAACCGCAACGGAATGACCATCCCGCCGACGCTGACGCTGCGCACCGTGCTGGACGCGGTGCCGCACCCGAAGTGGTGGTTCGACCTGCTGACCACCGAGCCGCTGTCCTTCGCATCGCTGGATCGCTGGTCGGGCACCGTCGGCGAGTACCTCAGCACGATGTTCGACCCCAGCCTGACCTTCGACGACCTCGAGTGGATCAAGGCTCAGTGGCCGGGCAAGTTGGTGGTCAAGGGCATCCAGACGCTCGAGGACGCCCGCGCCGTCGTCGATCGCGGCGTCGACGGCCTCGTCTTGTCGAATCATGGGGGGCGGCAACTGGATCGGGCCCCGGTACCCTTTCACCTGCTGCCCACCGTGGCCCGTGAGCTGGGCAAGCACACCGAGATCCTGGTCGACACCGGCATCATGTCGGGCGCCGACATCGTCGCGGCGATCGCGCTGGGTGCGCGGTGCACGCTGATCGGGCGCGCCTACCTGTACGGGCTGATGGCCGGTGGCGAGGCGGGGGTGACCCGCGCCATCGAGATCCTCCAGAGCGGGATCATCCGGACGATGGGGCTTCTCGGTGTCACCTGCCTCGAAGAGCTTTCGCCACAGCACGTGACCCAATTGCGGCGGTTCGGGCCCATTTCGCCGCCAGCGTAACGGCGGCGCACCCGCGTCCCGAACGTGCGGCTGGCCGCACGCTCGTGGCGAAACCACGCCCGGGAACAAACCGGCACCGGGCTGGGTTGAGCGCATCAGACTCAGATTTTGGAGGATTGATGGCTGAAGCCAAATCGGTGCCGGTGCTGTTCGTCACTGACACCATCGTGTTGCCCGGAATGGTCGTGCCGATCGCGCTCGACGACACCGCGCGCGCGGCGATCGACGCCGCTCAGGCGAGCGAATCGGGGCAGCTGCTGATCGCGCCCCGGCTCGACGACCGCTACCCGTCGCACGGTGTGATCGCGAAGATCCTGCAGGTCGGCCGCATCGCGGGCGGGGGCACCGCGGCCGTGGTCCGCGGCGAACGCAGGGCGCAGATCGGGACCGGAGCGTCCGGGCCCGGCGCGGCGCTGTGGGTCGAGGTGACCGAGGTCCCCGAGGCGGAGACGACGGACGAGATCAAGGCGCTGACAGCGGAGTACAAGAAGCTGCTGCTGGCCATGCTGCAGCGGCGCGAGGCCTGGGAGATCATCGACTACGTCAACCGGCTGACCGACCCGTCGGCCCTGGCGGACACCTCCGGGTACGCGTCCTACCTGTCCAGCGAGCAGAAGCGGCAGCTGGTCGAGACCGTCGACGTCGCCGAGCGGTTGCGGGTCCTGATCGACTGGACCAGCGCCCACCTGGCGGAGGTCGAGGTCAACGACAAGATCGCCGAGGACGTGCGCGAGGGCATGGAGAAAACGCAGAAGGAGTTCCTGCTGCGCCAGCAGCTGGCGGCCATCCGCAAGGAACTCGGGGAAGGCGAGCCCGACGGCTCCGATGACTACCGGGCGCGTGTCGAGGCCGCGGAGTTGCCCGAGAAGGTGCGGGAGGCCGCGCTGCGTGAGGTCGGCAAGCTGGAACGGTCAAGCGACCAGAGCCCGGAGAGCGGCTGGATCCGCACCTGGCTGGACACCGTGCTCGACCTGCCCTGGAACGTCAGGACCGAGGACTCGACGGATCTGAAGGCCGCGCGCGGCGTTCTGGACGCCGACCACCACGGGCTGGACGACGTCAAAGACCGCATCGTCGAGTACCTGGCCGTGCGGGCCCGCCGCGCTCAGCGCGGGCTGCAGGTGGTCGGCGGCCGCGGCTCCGGCGCGGTGATGGTGCTGGCCGGTCCCCCCGGCGTCGGCAAGACGTCGCTGGGCGAGAGCGTCGCCAGGGCGCTGGGCCGCAAGTTCGTGCGCGTCGCCCTGGGCGGTGTGCGCGACGAGGCCGAGATCCGCGGACACCGCCGCACCTATGTGGGCGCGCTGCCGGGCCGGATCGTGCGGGCGATCGGCGAGGCCGGGACCATGAATCCCGTTGTGCTGCTGGACGAAATCGACAAGGTCGGATCCGACTATCGGGGCGACCCGAGCGCTGCGCTGCTCGAGGTGCTCGACCCGGCGCAGAACCACACGTTCCGCGACCACTACCTGGATCTGGACCTGGACCTGTCCGATGTGGTGTTCCTGGCCACCGCCAACGTGATCGAGAACATCCCGTCGGCCCTGCTGGACCGCATGGAGCTGGTGGCTATCGACGGCTACACCGAGGACGACAAGGTCGCCATCGCGCGGGACTACCTGCTGCCACGGCAGCGGGAGCGGGCGGCGCTGACCGAGGACGAGGTGACGCTGACCGACGCCGCGTTGCGCAAGATCGCCGCCGATTACACGCGGGAGCCCGGCGTGCGGCAGTTCGAGCGGCTGCTGGCCAAGGCACTCCGCAAGGTGACCACCAAGCTGGCCGAGGCCCCCGAGCCGATCACGATCGACGAGCCGGATCTGGTCGACTACCTGGGTCGTCCGCGGTTCACCCCGGAATCGGCCGAACGCACGGCCGTGCCGGGCGTGGCCACCGGCCTGGCCGTCACGGGCCTGGGCGGCGACGTGCTCTACATCGAAGCCGGCGCAACGGACGGCGAGGCGGGCTTGCAGCTCACCGGTCAGTTGGGTGACGTGATGAAGGAGTCGGCGCAGATCGCGCTGTCCTACGTGCGCTCCCACGCCACCGAGCTGGGCGTCGACCCCAAGGCCCTGGACCGGCGCATTCACGTCCACGTGCCCGCCGGCGCGGTGCCCAAGGACGGCCCGTCGGCCGGCGTCACCATGGTGACCGCCCTGGTGTCGATGGCCACCGGACGGCAGGTCCGCTCAGATGTCGGCATGACCGGCGAGGTCACGCTGAACGGCCGGGTGTTGCCGATCGGCGGCGTGAAGCAGAAGTTGCTGGCGGCCCAGCGGGCCGGCCTCTCGACCGTCTTCATCCCGTCGCGCAACGAGCCGGATCTGGATGACGTGCCGGCCGAGGTGCTCGGCGCGCTCAACGTGCGGCCGATGACCGATGTCGCCGACATCGTTGCTCAGGCGCTGGAACCGGTCGCGCAGACCGCGACGGCCGCCGCTTGAGCTGAGCTTGGCCGGGATGCGCAGCAAACTCGCGCGCATCCCGGCCAACCGCGTTAAGGTCCGTGAATGGCTGTGATCTTGCGAAGGTTGCTACGCATTGGCAACCTTCCCGCCGACATGAGAGCAGAGGTCGAACCGGAGGGGATCCTCCTGCTGGCCGAATACGTCCCCGTCACCTTCCGGTTCGGCGGCTCGGTGCCGGGGCTCGTTTCCAAGGGCAGCGTCCGCAGTTACGTCGGCTCCCTCGTGCTCACCTCCCAGCGGGTGCTCGGCACGCTGTCCACGGTGCCCAAGCTCGCCGGGCGGGCCATCGACCAGCGCTGGGATGCTCCGCAGGAGGGCCCGGTTGGAGCCGAGATCTCGTCGACCGGAATAGCGGTCAACGTCGACGTCGGCCAGGTCGATCCCGCCTTCTCGGGTCCGCTGTCGCTGCACTACAAGACGGCGATTCCGGAGCCGGTGCTGACCACCCTCCCCCGTCGGTCGCTGAGTTTCTCGGTCCCGCGTGAATGGGTGTTGCGCGCCGTCGGCGTTCCCGCCCCCCGGCCTGCGTGAGGCCAGCAAATACGGCGAAGAGGTTTTCGACGTCCGACACCCGGGTATCTGCGGGGTTGGAGGTTCGACTGCCCGATGAGGGCGGTGGGGTGAGCGAATCACCAAGTCAATTGGTTCAGCTGCTGTTCAGGCAGCCAAACTGCTCGACAAGGGGGTTCACTGATGAATCTGAGCAAAATCACAGCCGGCACAATCATGGCCGGAACCATTACGTCCGCGGCGCTCGGCATCGGCGCCGGCATCGCACAAGCCGGCCCGGATGGCCCGAATGTGCCGAATCCGGGCATTCCGGGTCCGAACGTCCCGGGCGGCGACCGGGATGACCTGCCGGGCCAGCATGTGCCGGGACAGCCGATCTGTAACCCCGGCGCGCCGGGCGTCAACTGCAACGCGCCTGGCAGCCCGCTTCCCCCGGGACACGACAACTTCCCGCCGCCGGGGCACTACAACGACCCGGGCCGCTACGGCCTACCGGCCACCTGGGTCCCGCCAGTGGGTGACCCGGACGGAGCCCAGCTTCCGGTCGTGTTCAACCCTGACCTCGGTCAGTGGGGCGTCCAGACGTCTACCGGGTTCCAGGCGTACACACCCGTCGGCGGTGCCAACGCCGGCGGCAGCGTCGGCGGAAACGTCGGCTCTCCGCGTTAAAATCCGGTAGCTAACGACGTGCAGCCGCCCCCGAAAGGGGGCGGCTGTTTCGTTGCACGGTGACAGCGGCGGCACGCTCGGCGTTGAATGGACCCGTGAGTCTCAAACGCCAAGTGGTCCACCGCGTGCAGCGGTTGCTCGTCAACCCGGTGGGCCGGCAAATGCCCGGAATCAGCTTGGAAACCACCGGCCGCAAGAGCGGCAGGCCGCGGCGCACCGCCGTCGGCGGGCGCCTGGTCGGCAATCAGTTCTGGATGGTCTCCGAACACGGCGAACACTCCGACTACGTCCGCAACATCAAGGCCAATCCCGCCGTTCGGGTGCGCATCGGCGGCCAATGGCGCAGCGGCACCGCGCATCTACTGCCCGACGACGACCCCCTGCGCCGGCTGGGTGACCTGCCGCGGCTCAACAGCGCGGTGGTGCGCCTGATGGGCAGCGACTTGCTGACCATTCGGGTGGATCTGGACTGACGCGCCGCATGGCCTACGACGAAGACCTGGCGAACGAAATCCGCGAGCTCGTGGCCTCCGAGCACGGCATCGAGGAGAAGCGCATGTTCGGCGGCCTTGCGTTCCTGGTCAACGGCAACATGTCCGTGGCGGTCAGCGGCCAGGGCGGTCTGCTGGTCAGGGTCCCGAAGGACGACCTCGACAAAGTGCTGCAGCGAGACCACGTCAGCCCCATGGTGATGGCAGGCCGCGACGTCCGCGGCTGGGTGCGGGTGGGCGCCGCAGGCGTGCGCACCAAACGCCAGCTGCAGAGCTGGGTGACGCGCGGCGTCGGCTACGCGCGCAGCCTGCCCGCCAAGTGACCGGCGCGGTTTGCTGACACCCGGTGCGGGTACGTGGTCGGGTATGCCGAACCGCGAGCGACTGGTGCGACGACTGCTCGACGTCGCCGGCACCACCTACGCGGCCGAGGCGCGAATCAAGCTCGGCGACAAGCCGATGCCGTTATTTCAGCTGCTGGTGGTGTGCATGCTGGCCAGCAAGCCGATCGATGCCGCCATCGCCATGGCGGCCGGGCGGGAGCTGTTCGAGACGGGTCTGCGCACCCCCGCGGCCGTGCTGGACGCCGACCGGCAGACCATGATCGACGCCTTCGGCCGGGCCCACTACGTGCGCTACGACGAAAGTTCGGCCACCCGGCTCACCGACATGGCCCAGCGCGTGCGCGACGAATATTCCGGCGATCTGCGCGCGCTGGCCGAACGCAGCCAACACGACGCTCCCTCGGCGAAACGATTGCTCAAGCAGTTCAAGGGAATTGGGGACACCGGCGCCGACATCTTCTTGCGCGAGGTGCAGGACGTCTGGACCTGGCTGCGGCCGTATTTCGACGACCGCGCCACCGCCGCGGCCAAGCAACTGGGTCTGCCCGCACAACCGGCAAGGCTGGGAGCCCTTGCGCCGCAGGCCAATGCGAGGCTCGCCGCCGCGCTCATCAGGGTGTCGCTGGACGACGGCGTGCGTCGGCAGGTGACCGGTTGACCGTCCGCATCGGTACCTCCGGGTGGTCGTACAACCATTGGGCGGACGTGCTGTACCCGCCGGGCCTGCCCGCCGCGCGCCGGCTGGCGCGCTACGTCGAGGTGTTCGACACCGTCGAGCTGAACGCGAGCTTCTATCGGTGGCCGAAGGATACGACCTTCGCGGGATGGCGCGACAAGCTGCCGGACGGCTTCAAGATGTCCGTCAAGGCGCATCGAGGACTGACGCACTACCGTCGCCTGGCGTCGTTCGGCACGTGGATCGAGCGCTTCGAGCGTTGTTGGGAACTGCTCGGTGATCGCCGCGGGGTGCTACTCGTGCAGCTGCACCCCGAGCAGCAGCGCGACGACGCGCGCCTGGACGCCTTTCTGGAGGCCGTGCCGGAGTCGATCCGGGTGGCCGTCGAGCTGCGCCACCCGTCCTGGAACCACGAGGGCGTCTACGAGTTGCTGGAACGGCGCCGCGCCGCCTACGTGGTGATGAGCGGCGCCGGACTGGCGTGCGTGCCGCGCGCCACCACCGATCTGGTGTACGTGCGCATGCACGGTCCGGATCAGGACGCGATCTATGCCGGCTCCTACTCCAACGACCAGCTGCGGGAGTGGGCGGAGCGAATCATCGCGTGGAGCGACGACGGCAAAGACGTGTGGATGTATTTCAACAACGACCTGGGCGGCCACGCGGTGCGCAACGCGCTGTACCTGCGCGAACTGCTGGGTTAATCGGAGATCTGGTCGACGGGGGCCCACGCCCCGTCGATGACCTCGGGCGGGCGCTGCGCCTGCAACCGGTCCCGCTCGGCGCGGCGACGTTTGATCCGCAACCGGGCGTCGCCGGGCATGCTGACCAGCTCGTCACAGGTCAGGTAGTACACGTCCTCGGCTACGTCGAAAAGGTCCGCGGCGGCTCGGCGAGAACCCAACTCCCGCAACGTGATTCGAAGCTGATGGGTGAAGCGCAGGGTGGCGTCATGAGCGAGCTCGCGGGAGTCGCGGGCGTTGGTGGTGAGCCGCTGGGCCAGCGTCGGCGACGCCGGCTCGGTCGACGCGGCGGCGGCCACGGCGACTTCCCCGGCGGCCGTCAGCAGCATCGTCGGGTCGTCGGCGTACGTTCGGCTGGCCAGCTCCGCCTCACCGGGCCCGCGATGCGCGATGCGGGCGACGGTCGCGTCCACGGCGGCCGCGGTCGTGGGAGACAACGCGCGGATGCTGGCGAGGTTGCCCTCCTGGGCCAGCGCACACAGCGGCGGGTCGGCCCGCAGCACGGCGGCCAGCTGGGCCGTTTCGGACGCCACGATGCTGCTTTCCATGATCATGCCCACCCCGGGCACACCGCGCGCCGCGTTGCTCCGCTCCAGCGCTGCCGCGGTGACACCGCTGTCGATCAGCCATAACGCGGTCAGGATCCAGCCCTGATGAATGCGGTCACGAAGCAAGCCGATCCGAACCTCCAGGCCGGCATCGGGCAGCGACGCCAGCTGCGCCGCGTCGAGGTGTTCGGTTTCGGCGGCCGCGCAGTAAGCGCGGGTGTCGGACTTGAGATGGCGCAGGAGCGCCAGCGACCGGCCCGCGACGACGGCTTTGGCGATCGACCCCAGGGCCCCGCCGGCCAGCGCGGGCTCCCCGAACGGCAGGGGGTCCCCCACATGCGGCCGGCCCACCAGCGCGTCCCGGGCGACGGCGTCCTGGTCCCAGCCGGGCAGCTGCGCGGCGGCGACCATGTTGACCGACACCCCGACGTAGGGCCGGTGACCGAACACGGCGATGGCCCGGTTTGCCCACTCGTCGCCGACCACGCCGCCGAGCGCCAGAACGTGGCCCAGCATCCGATTCGCCGTGCGCAGTCCGTTCAGCTGGACGTCCAGCGTGATGGGGGTGAGCGGCCCGGGCAGCGCCTCGGCGAGGTTGCCCGCACTGAAGATCGGGAAGCGGGGGTCGATCCGGTCGTCGAATTCGCCCTCGACGCCCTCGGGCGCCGCGCTGCGCTCGTCGCCAGAGGGGCCGGGGCGCGGGACCACCTCGACCGGAAGGGCCACCTGGCGACCGTGCCCGGTGGCGCCCGCGGCGGCGATCTGGCGGCCGACGAGGCCGCGGGCGGTGTCGGCGACCGCTTCGAGCGCCTGCCAGCCGAACTCGAACGACCAATCCTCTCGCACCCCGGCGATGTCCATGTCCGGGATGAGCTGCGGCCAGCTGCGCACCCGGTTCAACCGCGATCGCGGGTCGGCGGACCGCAGCAAGCGCCACGCGGTGACGACGTTGACGGTGTCGGGCGAGGCGAGGTCCACCACACCCGTGCGGTCGGTGTTCAGCGACGCCACCAGAAAGCGAACCAGGTCCTCGACGTGCAACACCCGCATCGGCTCCGCCGAGACTTTGGTGCGCAGGAGCGTGGCCACGGTGCGGCACACCATCCAGTCGAGCTGGCGGCCGACCGGCGGGGCGATCCGGACCACCAGGCTGGGGCCCCAACTGGTGGCGACCAGGTCCTCGGCCGGCCGGTACAGCTCGGGCCGGCCCGCGGCCTGGGACACGAACAGCAGCCGGGCGCCTGCGCGGGCGGCGACGTCGGTCACGTGCGCGAGGCCCTCGAGATCGGAGCTGCCGGGCGCGGTCGTATCGACCGGGGCCAGGTGAACCACCGCGTCGGCGTCGTCGGCGAGCTCACGCAGGACGGGGTCGCTCAGCGATGCGCAAACCAATTCGACGCTGGGATCCAGGCAGGGATGCGGGCGCTCGGCAATGCCGCTGACCGTGTGCCCGGCAGCGATCAGCTGCCGTGCAACCAGCCGCCCGAGTGCGCCGGTGGCGTCGGTAACCAGGATCTGCACCTGGGCTCACCTCCCCCGACCTCAAAACTAAACAATAGGCAGCCGGCATGACCTACGCGACCGTTACTGAGCAAACGCCAGTAGACCCGGCGAGGGCGGTTATTGCAGCGCGGCGCTGCCGTCTGCGGCGACGGAAACCTTGGCGCCGCCGATGTCTTCCCGCACCGTGGCCTGCGCCGCGGCACTATCGGTAATCACCGCCAGAGTCCGCGAGCCGTCGGGCGTGCGCACGGCCAGGAAGGCCTTCTCCGGTCGTCCCTCGCGGTCGAACGGCGTCGTCCACGCCTCCACCTTGCCGACGCCTTCCCATTCCATCAGGCCGGCACAAGTCGGCTCGCGGTCGACCGCCGGTTGCGCGTCTTCCCAACGGAATTCGGTGGGCGGCTCGGTGCCGTACACGCCGAAGCTGTGCTTGGTCAGGTAGCCGCCGTTGGCGGTGATCAGTCCGCGTCGCCCGGGGTTGGCCACCAGCAACTCCGCCATGGTGGCGATGGAGTGCATCACGTAGTTGCTCCACGGGCCGCCGGCAAACGTCAGCCCCCCGGTGACCGTGAGCGGGCGGGCGGGGTCGTCGACGGCAAGCCCGAGTTCGGCCGCCGCGACCTGGACGGCCGAGGGAAAGCAGGAGTACAGGTCGACATAGTCGATGTCGTCGATGCCCAGGCCCGCCAGCTCCAGCGCGCGGCCGCCGGCGATCCGGATGGCCGGAGAACGATGCAGCTCGTCGCGCTCGGCGATGGCCGAGGTGTCGTGCGCGTCGGTGCCCGCCTGCGGGTAGATCCAGCGGTCCGCGGGGACCTGCAGTCGCCGGGCCTGCTCCACCGAGGTCAAGACGAGCGCGGCGCCCTGATCGACCATGTTGTTGGAGTTCATCAGCTTGGTGTAGGGCCAGCTGATCATCCTGTTCTGCGGGCCGGGCTCACAGATCTCCTCGGCGGTCACCGGCTTGCGGATCCACGCGTGTGGATTGTCGACCGCGACGGCGTTGAAGCGGGCCCACAGCTCGCCGATGCGCCTGCGGTGCCGCTCGACGGGCTCGCCGTTGGCGATCCGCAGCGCCTGCTCGAACAGTGGGTAGACATAGGCCGGACGGTCCAGCCGGATCCTGATCTCCGCGTCGCCGGCCATCGGGACGTCGTCGCCGCTGACCTCGGCCATCGGCACCGAGTCGTCCTGGATCGTCCACTCGAGCTTGCCGCCTTGGGCCCGCAGCCCCCGGCGGGTGCGCCAGGTCTCGGCGCCGGCGAGCAGCACCACCTGGGCACGGCCCCGCTGGATGTCCAGGCATGCCTGGTTGACCAGGGACTGCGGCACGTTGCCGCCGACGGGGCTGTAGAGGGTGGTGAAGTCGCTCGCGCCGATCCGCTGTCCGAGCAGCAGCCCAGGGTCCCGGTACTGCGCCGAGAGGATGTTCACCACGCGGATGGAATCCACGGCCTCGATCACCCGCGAATCGGCGGCCTGCCGGGCCGCGGCCGCCATCAGGTCCATCGGCTCCACGGACCGCTTGTCCGGGTCGATCTCGTCGCGGTGGTTGACCTGGCCGTAGCCGATCAGCACCGGTGTCCTGGGGTCGACGGTCATGGGTCGAACTTAGCGTGGCTATCGATCCGGCGGGTCGCGCGGGGCGCGTTCGCCGCGCGTCACGGCGGCCCGAACAGCACGCCCTCGGCGGCGAGCCGGTCGATCTCCGGAGGGCTCATGCCGAGCACCCGTCGGCAGACGTCGACGGTGTCCTGGCCCGGCACGGGGGCCGGGCGCTGCGGGGCCGGCGGGATGTGGTGGAACGGCGCCGGGCCCGTCTCCGCGGGCAGCGGGCGTTCGACGAGGGGATGCAGCATCTCGGCATACAGTTTTCGCTCGACCAGCTGCGGGTCCTCCAGCACGTCGGGCGGCCGGTTCATCGGTCCGGCCGCGACCCCCGAGGACTGCAGTAGTTGGGCTGCGCGCACCGGCGTGCGCGTCCGGGTCCACGCCGACACCAAACCGACCAACTCGCGCCGGTTCGCCAGCCGCGCCTCGCCGGTGGCGAAGCGCGGATCGTCGGCCCATTCGGGGTGATGGAAAACGCCTGCGGCGCAACGCCATTCCTCATCGGAGCCGATCGAGATCACGCACCATTCGTCGTCCCCGGCGCACGGATAGACGGCGTGCAAGCTGGTGTCATCGGAGATTCGCGGCACGCCCGCGGCCAGCGCGGCCTGGGTGACGTACAGGGTGTCGAGTTGATTGACGACGGCTTCGGCCTGCGAGATGTGCACGTGCGACCCGCCGCCCGAGCGATGGCGGTGGATCAGCGCGGCCAGCGCCGCGATCGCGGTGATCCGTCCCACCACGTGGTCCGGGAAGATCGTGGTCGCGTCGTAGAAGTGGTGCCGGGCGCCACTGTCGTGCGCCTCCGGATCGTCGCCCGTCCACAGCCGGGTCACGCCGGTGGCCGCGCGAACCAGGGGGCCGTAGCCCATGCGCGTGCTCCACGGACCCCGATCGCCGTATGCGCTGCTCTCGGCGAGCACGATGCGCGGATTCACCGCGCGCAGGTTGTCGTAGGAAAAGCCAAGCGCGGTAAGCGTTCCCGGCTTGAAGTTGGCGAAGACGGCGTCGGATTCCGCGACGAGCCGGGTGAAGATCTCCTTGCCGGCGGGACTGCGCAGATCCAGGCCCATCGCCAGGTGATTGCGGTGCGTCCAGGCGAACGACTCGCTCATGGCGTCGCCGGCGCGGGCCTGCCGCAGCCCGTCCGGGTATTCGGGGCTTTCAATCTTGATGACCTCGGCGCCCAGGTCGCCGAACAGGCGGCTCAGCTCTCCACCCGCCACGATGATGCCGAGATCCAGGATGCGCACGCCGGCAAACGGATAGTCGCCGATGCGGCCCGACGGTGACTGCACCACCGCGGGGTTTCCGCGCCAGCCCGGCCCGTCCTGCCCCGCCGCCGGGGCCGGACTGCGGAAACCCGCGTGGTGGCCGTCGACGAGGAAGTAGCCGGTCGGCACGCGGGTGCGCACCCCCGGGACCAGCTCCGCATCAGTGACCGCATCCACCGCCTGGAAATGCTCGGAATCCATCACCCACGACGGCGTCAGCACGGCGGCGATCGGCACGCCGTGGGCCTGCCCCTCGGTCACCAGCTCCTTCATGGTCTGTCCGGCGAACAGCGCCTGGACCAACTCGCTGATCTGCGGCCACGCGGCGAAGCGCGCGCCGATCACGTCGTACTTCGGGTCTTGGAAATCGGCCGGCTCACCCAGCCAGCGCCGCAAGCCCCGCCACTGGCGCGGCGCCATCACGCACAGCCGGACGTACCCGTCCTGGCACGGGTAGATCGGGTAGGCGTCCTGGTTCTTCGGGCGGCCCCGCCACTGTCCCGTGCGGCGGATGCCGGCGGCGACCTGGCCGTGCGCGCCGAACGCCGGATCGAGCGACATGACGACGGCGTCGAACCGCGAAAAATCGATGAATTCACCTGTGCCGCAACGCAATCGGTTGTAGTAGGCAACCAGAGTTGCCCACGCCGCCTGGACGGCGGCGGTGGACGACGCGATTCCGTCGGGCGGCAACACCGGGGTCCCGGTGGTGGGACCGGATCGCGACAGCGAACCGGACATCGCGTACAGCACCGGATCGGTGGCCCGCCACAACGACCGCGGGCCCGTCGCCCCGAAGTCGGTGATCGACAGCACCACCAGATGCGGATGCTGGGCGGCCAGCTCCTCGACCGACGTCCCGAATGTGGGGGCCTCCCCGTAGAAGCCGTCGTCCACGACGACGTCGGCCTGCGCGGCGAGGTCGAGGAAGACACCGCAGTCGTCCTCGTCGAACGGGTCCAGCACCACGCTGCGCTTGTTGGCGTTGTGCACGGCGAAGGGAATGCTCGCACCGGCGAGCGTCGGCGGCGCATCGCGCGCCGGGCTTCCGGTCGGCGGTTCGACCTTGAGCACATCGGCGCCCAGGTCGGCGAACAGGCGCGTCACCGCGTCACCATTGCCGCTCGACAAGTCGAGGACGCGCACGGCGTCGAGCAACCCCTCGGACATCAGCACACCGTACCCGCAGGTGCCTGATCCGGCCCGGCCCCGTGTTGTCCCCCCAAAAGGCCAACTGGGCAAGCTGATTGGGTGGGCCAACCCGCCGTCGGCTATCGTCACAGGCCGATCGGCGAGGCCATGGGCGAAACGATCCGACGGAGGCATCCACTATGAGCGCGCACCTGACCTACATCGAGGCCGTGGTGGTTGGGGCGTTCCAGGGCGTCACCGAGCTGTTCCCGGTCTCCAGCCTCGGGCACGCCGTGTTGGTGCCGGCGGTGGTCGGCGGTCGATGGGCCCGGGACCTGAGCGTCTCCGCCCCCGAATCGCCCTACCTCGCATTCATCGTCGGCCTGCACGTGGCCACCGCGGCCGCGTTGCTGGTCTTCTTCTGGCGGGACTGGCTCCGCATCGTGGCCGGATTCGTGTCGTCGTTGCGGTATCGACGCATCCAGACCGCAGACGAGCGGCTCGCCTGGCTGATCGTGGGCGCCACGATCCCGGTCGGGCTGGCGGGGCTGGCGCTGGAGCGGACGTTCCGCACCACGCTCGGCAAGCCCGTCCCCGCGGCGATCTTCCTTTTGCTCAACGGCATCGCCCTCTACGCGGGCGAGGTGCTGCGCCGGCGCGTCTCCCCCACGCCCGACCACGACCAAACCGCCGGGGAAGAGCCCGCGCACAGCGGCGAGGCCGTCGACAACCGCCTGGCCCAACTCCCCCTGCGCCGCGGCGTCCTGATCGGTGCCGCGCAAATCCTGGCCCTGCTCCCCGGCATCAGCCGCTCGGGCATCACCATGGTGGCCGGCCTGTGGCGCGGCTTGTCACACGAGGACGCCGCGCGGTTCTCCTTCTTGCTGGCGACGCCCATCATCCTGGCCGCCGGCGTGTACAAGATCCCGGAACTGTTCGGGCCCCGCGCGGCCGGGATCGGCGGCCAGGTGCTCGCCGGGAGCATCGCCTCTTTCGTGTGCGCTTACCTCGCCGTGCGGTTCCTGACGCGGTACTTCCAGACCCGAACCCTGACGCCGTTCGCCGTTTACTGCGCGCTGGCCGGCGGCGCCAGCCTGGTGTGGCTCGCCATCAGCTGAACGCCGTACACGATTTCGGTGACAAGGCTTCACCGACTCGGTCACCAAACGGCAACCGCTGGGTATCGATTCGCGCAAGAACATAGGCGCGCGGCGTGGCGTAGCTCACCATCGACGGAGCAAATGCGCGGCGTCCCAATCACAGAGGTGAAGCCTGAATGTTCTGTCGCCTTGGTCGTGTGGCCGGCGCTGCCGCCGGGACCGCCCTGCTTGCGCTTTCGACGTTGACGGCCCCCAAGGTGGGCGCCCTGGTCCCGATGAGTCCGAACCTGTTGGTCAACCCGGGCGCCGAACTCGGTGACCCGTCATTGTCGGGATACAGCGGGGTGACCATGCCCGGCTGGACCGTGACGGGAACGCCGACGGTCATCAAATACAACACCCTGGTCCGCCTGCCCTCGCCGCTCGGGTCGCCCGGGCCGACCATGCCGAAGTTCCTGGCGTTTCCGTCCGCCCAGCACGGGCCTCCCGACGGCGGCGCCCAGTACTTCGGCGGCGGGAACGTGGCGTCGTCCACCATCACCCAGGTCGTCGACCTCAGTGGTGCCGCGGCGGCCATCGACACCGGCACCGTGCCGTACACGTTCAGCGGCTGGCTCGGCGGCAACAGGCTGGAGCTGTCCGAGGCGTCGGCCACCGTGGATTTCCTGGCCGCCAGCCAATTACCGCTGGGCACAGGGAAAATCGGGCCGGTCTCCGTGTTCCAGCGGGAATTCCAGAATGAGCTGTTCGAGCGCAGCACCACCGGGACAATCCCGGCCGGCACGCGCAGCGCGCGGGTGACCGTCCTCTTCAAGGACACCCACTGGGCGGGCGGCGCGTACAACCACTCGTATCCCGACAACCTCTCGTTCACCGTCGGCGCCCCGCTGCCCGCCCCGCCGCTGCCCACGCCGCCCAACTCGACGGTCAAGCCACTGGACCACGTGTTCCTGGTGTACATGGAAAACCATGGCGTGAAAGACGTTGTGGGCAGCCCCAATGCGCCGTACATCAACAGCCTCATCAGCTCGTACGGCTACGGGGCCAACTACTTCGCCCTGACGCACCCGAGCCTGCCCAATTACTACCCGATCCTCGGCGGATCCGACTTCGGCGCCAACTACAACTGCGAACTGAACTGCTTCGACGCGCCCAACCTGGCCGACTCCGTCGAGGCGAACAACAAGACGTGGGCCAGCTATGAGCAGTCCATGCCCACCCCGTGCGCCAAGACGTCGAGCGGCCCATACACCCCGGGCGAACTACCGTTCCTCGCGTTCCACGACATCGTGTCCAACACCCCGCGGTGTGAGGCGCATGTGCTGCCGTTGACGCGGCTGGCCACGGATCTCGCCTCGGCCAACACCACCCCGAACTTCGTGTGGTTCGCCGCCGACGAAAACAACAACATGGAAGGACCGGTCAACCTGCGCTTCGTTGGCAGCCAGCTGACATCGCATCAGTACAACATCAAGGCCGGCGACCAGTTTCTGCGGCAGGTACTGCCGACGATCGTCAATTCGCCCGCCTTCCAGACGCAACGCAGCGCCATCTTCATCACGTGGGACGAGGATTACAACAACCTGTCGCTGACCAACGGCAACGAAGGCAACCACATCCCGATGATCGTCATCCCGTCCCCGAATTCGGGTATGCGCCAAGGTCATTTGGTGTCCACCAGCCACAACAACCACTACAGCCTGCTGCGCACCATCGAAGATTCCCTCCAGCTTCCCCGCCTCACCAACAACGACAAATTCGCCCAGCCGATGAACGAATACTGGCCCTAGATTGGTCGTAGCCTGGCCGGAGGTACGAAGTGACCGACGAGTCGAGGCAACCCACATGAGCCGTTTTGAATCCGGACGTTCCGCACCCGGCCAGGAGTCGGTGTGGGACTACCCACGCCCGCCCAGAGTCGAGCCGTTCACCGGTCCCATCACCGTCGAGTTGGGTGGGGAAGTCGTCGCTTCCACCCGGCGGGCCTGGCGGGTGCTCGAGACGAGTCATCCACCGACCTATTACCTCCCGCGCGAGGCTTTCGCCGACGGCGCGCTGCGCCGGGCGTCCGGGAGCTCGTGGTGTGAATGGAAAGGCAGGGCAACCTATTACGACCTGCTCGCCGGCGGGGTCGTGGCCCCGAAATCCGCGTGGAGTTATTTGAGTCCGGCGCCGGGATTCGAAGCTATCGCCGGGGCGGTCGCGGTGATGGCCGCCAACGTCGACCGCTGCACGGTCAATGGAGAGGTCGTCCTGCCCCAACCAGGCGGTTTCTACGGCGGCTGGATCACCAGCTGGGTGACCGGGCCGTTCAAAGGGGTTCCGGGCTCGACGGGTTGGTGATGCGCCGCTACACCGGCTCGAGTCGATAACGCACCAGTCGCGCCGGTTCATCACCGAAATGCTCTGTGCGGCAAGCCCCATCGAGCCGCCAGCCGCCTCGTTGGTAGAACCGGCGGGCGCGGGCGTTGGCGTCCAGCACCCATAACACGGCCCCGGTCACGCCGATCGCCCGCAGCCGGTACCGGGCCGCCCCCAGCAACAGGGTGCCCACCCCCGCACCCGCGTGCGCCGGGTCGACGTAAAGAGCCATCAGCTCACCGAAGTTCGGCAACGCCGCGTCGCGACACAGGCCCGCGGTGGCGAAGCCGCGAATCGCGGGGCCGTCGACGGCGACCAAGGTGGAGGGCATTCGCAACCCCACGCGGCCGAAGGCGTACCGATCGACCACCGCCTCCGGGGTCAGACTGTCCAGGTACTCGTCGGCGACGAGACCGCGGTACGCCGACCGCCACGACCGCACGTGCAGGCGGGCCACCTCGTCGGCATCGGCGGGGACCGCCGCGCGCACCTCGATCACCGGTGCAGTATCCACGGTTGTTGCGCAGCCCGACGCCGAGTGCTGTGCTTACCGGGTCGCCTGTTGACACCCGTCAAGAATTCGGAGGGTAGGGAAATGGCAGACACGGCATCGGTCGGGTTGAAGGTTCGCGGCAAGGTCATCGTCATCACCGGCGGCGCCCGGGGCATCGGGCTGGCCACCGCCACCGCGTTGCACAATCTGGGTGCCAAGGTGGCGATCGGCGACGTCGACGAGGTCCGGGTGAAGGAATCCGGCGCCGCGCTCGGCCTGGACGTGTACGGCAAACTCGACGTCACCGACCCGCACTCGTTCTCCGATTTCCTGGACGAGGTCGAGCGCCAGCTCGGCCCGGTCGACGTGCTGGTCAACAACGCCGGCATCATGCCGCTCGGCCGGATCGTGGACGAGCCGGACGCCGTCACCCGGCGCGTCCTCGACATCAACGTCTACGGCGTGATCCTGGGCAGCAAACTGGCAGCCCAGCGCATGGTGCCCCGCGGATCCGGCCACGTCATCAACATCGCCTCGCTCGCCGGCGAGACCTACATCGCCGGGGCGGCCACCTACTGCGCAAGCAAGCACGCGGTGATCGGGTTCACCGACGCCGCGCGGATCGAATACCGCAGCACGGGCGTGAAATTCTCGGTCGTCATGCCGACGTTCGTGAACACCGAGCTGATCGCCGGCACGTCGGGGGCCAAGGGCATCAAGAACGCCGAGCCGGCCGACATCGCCGAGGCGATCGTCAACCTGGTGGCGCATCCCAGGCCGCGTGTGCGGGTCACCAAGACGGCCGGCGCGCTGATCGCCTCGCAGAAGTTCATGCCGCGCGCGCTGTCCGAGGGGCTCAACCGCGCGCTCGGCGGCGAGCACGTCTTCACCGACCACGTCGACGCCGAGCAGCGCAGGGCCTACGAGTCGCGCGCCCGCGGCGAAGAGTAGTCGGCGATCGCGACCGCGTCGGGCGCCGTTCACCGCAAGCGCGGACAATCGGCTGAGTGAGCCTAGAAACCCAGACAACCGCTCCCCTTGCCGACGACGAACTCGACCTGATCAACGCGTATTGGCGCGCCGCCAATTACGTGTCCGTCGGGCAGATCTACCTGCTGGACAATCCCCTGCTGACCGAACCGCTCTCGCCCGAGCACGTCAAACCGCGGCTGCTGGGGCACTGGGGCACCACCCCGGGCCTGAACCTGATCTACGCGCACCTCAACCGGATCATCCGCGACCGCGACGCCAGCATCATCTACGTCACCGGGCCCGGCCACGGCGGCCCGGCGCTGGTCGCCAACGCCTACCTCGAGGGCACCTACAGCGAGGTGTACACCGGCATCGAGCAGGACGCCGAAGGGCTGCGAAAGCTCTTCCGGCAGTTCTCTTTTCCCGGCGGCATCCCCAGCCATGTCGCCGCCCAGACGCCCGGCTCCATCCACGAGGGCGGTGAACTCGGCTACGCGCTGGTGCATGCCTACGGCGCGGCCTTCGACAACCCGGATCTGGTCGTGGCCTGCGTGGTCGGGGACGGCGAGGCCGAAACCGGGCCACTGGCGGCCAGCTGGCATTCCAACAAGTTCCTCAACCCGGTCACCGACGGCGCGGTGTTGCCCATCCTGGCTCTCAACGGCTACAAGATCGCCAACCCGACGGTGCTGGCGCGCATCCCGCACGACGAACTCGAGGCGCTGCTACGTGGCTACGGCTACCGGCCCATCACGGTCGCCGGTGACGATCCGGCGAACGTCCATCAGCAGCTGGCCGCCGCCCTCGACGACGCCTTCGACGACATCGCGGCCATCCAGCGCGCGGCCCGCGCCGGCAACGGGACCGAGCGGCCCGTGTGGCCGATGATCGTGCTGCGCACCCCCAAGGGCTGGACGGGCCCGAAGGTGGTGGACGGCAAGAAGGTCGAGGGCACCTGGCGAGCGCACCAGGTCCCGCTGGCCGAGACGCACGACAACCCTCAGCACCGCGCCCAGCTCGAGGAGTGGCTGCGCAGCTACCGGCCCGGGGAGCTATTCGACGACGACGGCAGGCTGCGCGCCGAGCTGCGCGCGCTGGCGCCCAGCGGTGACCGCCGGATGAGCGCCAACCCGCACGCCAACGGCGGACTGTTGCTGCACGACCTCGACCTGCCGGACTTCCGCGACTACGCCGTCGCGGTGCCGCGGCCCGCCGCCACGACGCACGAGGCGACCCGGGTGCTCGGCACCTTCCTGCGGGACGTGATCGCCCGCAACTCCGACCGGTTCCGGCTGATGGGTCCCGACGAGACCGCGTCGAACCGGTTGGACGCCGTCTACGGGTCGACCGACAAGGTGTGGCTCTCGGAAATCGGGCCCGACGACGAGCACCTCGCGCCCGACGGCCGCGTGATGGAGGTGCTCTCCGAGCACCTGTGCCAGGGCTGGCTGGAGGGCTACCTGCTGACCGGCCGGCACGGCCTGTTCAACTGCTACGAGGCGTTCGTCCACATCGTCGACTCGATGCTGAACCAGCACGCGAAGTGGCTTGCCACCAGCCTGGAGCTGCCGTGGCGGCGGCCGATCGCGTCGCTGAACTACCTGCTCTCCTCGCACGTCTGGCGCCAGGACCACAACGGCGCGTCGCACCAGGACCCCGGCTTCATCGACCTGGTCGCCAACAAGCGGGCCGAACTGACCCGGGTGTACCTGCCGCCGGACGGCAACACGCTGCTGTCGGTGACCGACCACTGCCTGCGCAGCCGCGACTACATCAACGTCATCGTCGCCGGCAAGCAGCCGGCGCTGGCCTACCTGGACATGGACCAGGCCATCGCGCACTGCGCGCGCGGCGTGGGCATCTGGCCGTGGGCAAGCACCGCCACCGCCGAACCCGACGTCGTGCTGGCCTGCGCCGGCGACATCCCGACGCTGGAAACCCTGGCCGCGGCCGACATCCTGCGTCGCGAACTGCCCGAGCTCGCGGTCCGGGTGGTCAACGTCGTCGACCTGATGCGGCTGCAGCCGGATTCCGAGCACCCGCACGGCTTGCCGGACCGGGAGTTCGACGCGCTGTTCACGCGCGACAAGCCGGTGATCTTCGCCTACCACGGCTACCCGTGGCTAATCCACCGGCTCACCTACCGGCGCACCAACCACCCGCGCATCCACGTGCGTGGGTTCAAGGAGCGGGGCACCACGACGACACCCTTCGACATGGTGATGCTCAACGATCTGGACCGCTTCCACTTGGTTATCGACGTCATCGACCGGGTGGACGGGCTGGCCAGCAAGGCCGCGGTGCTGCGCCAGCGCATGGTCGACGCCCGGCTCGCGGCGCGCATCTACACCCGGGAGCACGGCGAGGACGACCCGCAGATCGCCAACTGGACCTGGGAGGCGAGCGAGCAGAACGAACGTAGTGAGTGATGGGAGCGAGACGACCGATCAGGCTGGGAGGCGAGCGAGCAGTGATGGGAGCGAGACGTACATGCGCGCCGAGATTGCCGTCACGGTCGCGCCCCGGGCGCCGACCACAACCGTGACGGCCATCTCGTTGGAGTCACGCCGCCGCGGCTCACCGGTAAACTGGCCAAATGCCCGAGGCGCCCGCCATCGCTGACACCCACCCGGTGCTCGCGCAGCTGTCGGCGCTGCACAGGGTCCGGATCCACCTCGACATCGCCGTCGTCGTGCTCGTGCTGGTGCTGACCAACCTGGTCGCCCACTTCACCACCCCCTGGGCCGGCATCTGCGTCGTTCCCGCCGCCGCCGTCGGCCTGGTGTTCCTGATGCGCGCCAACGGTCTGGAGTGGGCCGATTTGGGTCTGGGGCGCGAACACTGGAAATCGGGGTTGGGCTATGCCGTGGCCGCGGTGCTGGTCGTGGCGTCGGTGATAGCTGTCGGGGTGCTGCTGCCGATGACCCGGCCGATGTTCCTCAACCACCGCTACGCAACGGTCTCCGGCGCGCTGATCGCATCGATGGTGATCATCCCGCTGCAAACCGTGATCCCGGAGGAGCTGGCATTTCGGGGCGTGCTGCACGGCGCGCTGCACCGGGCCTGGGGCTTCCGCGGGGTCGCGTTGGCGGGTTCGCTGCTGTTCGGCCTGTGGCACGTCGCGACGTCGCTGGGGCTGACCAGCAGCAACGTCGGCTTCACCCGGCTGTTCGGCGGCGGCGTCGTGGGGATGCTGGCGGGTGTCACCGGCGCGGTGCTGGCCACCGGTGCGGCCGGCTTCGTCTTCAGCTGGCTCCGCCGGCGCAGTGGCAGCCTGATCGCGCCGATCGCGTTGCACTGGTCGCTGAACGGGCTTGGGGCGCTGGCCGCCGCCCTGGTGTGGCATCTGACCAGCTGAGGGCGCTCACACCAGCAGCACCGCCGCGCCGGCGATGCGGCCCGCGCTGAGGTCGGCCAGCGCCCGATCCGCCTGGTCCAGCGGGTATTCCGGTGTGGTCACCTCGATGTGATGCTCGCCCGCGAAGTCGAGGAACGCCCGCGCGTCGGCCCGGGTGTTCGACGTGACCGAGCGGACCTGGCGCTCCTGAAACAGGTGTCGCTGGTAATTCAGGACCGGGATGTCGGACAGGTGGATGCCGGCGATCGCGAGGGTGCCGCCGCGGTCCAGGGCCTCCAGCGCGGGCAGCACCAGCTCCCCGACCGGCGCGAACAGGATCGCCGCGTCGAGTGGCACCGGTGGCGGGTCGGCCGCTCCCTGCGCCGACGCCGCCCCGAGCTGCATGGCGAGCTCACGCGCCTCGGCTCCGCGGGTCATCACGTGCACCTCGGCGCCCTGCGCCAACGCGACCTGCGCGGTGATGTGGGCACTGCCGCCAAAGCCGTACAGCCCGAGCCGTCCGCCTGGCGGCAGGTCGGCACGAAGCAGGGAGCGGTAGCCGATGATGCCGGCGCACAGCAGCGGCGCGAGCTCGCTGTCGCTGTAACCGGCGGGCAGCGGATGCGCGAAAGCGGCGGGAACCGTGGCGAATTCGGCGTAACCACCATCGGCGTCCCAGCCGGTGTAGCGGGACTGCGGGCACAGGTTCTCGTCGCCGCGGCGGCAGTACTTGCACACCCCGCAGGTGTGGCGTAGCCAGGCGATGCCGACCCGGTCTCCCACTCGAAACTCGTCGCCCGCTTGCGCGCCCATTTCCACGACCTCCCCGACCACCTCGTGGCCGGGCGTCACGTGGTCGCGATGCACGGGCAGGTCGCCCTCGGTGACGTGCAGGTCGGTGCGGCAGACGCCGCAGGCCCGGACGGCGACCAGCAAATCCGATGGCCCGGGGCGCGGCACCTCCGAGGCGACTTGCTCGAGCGGGGCGGTGTCCATGGGGCCGGGTTGACGCACCCGCCATGCGCGCATGGCCGCGGTGGACAGCGGTGCAATCATCCGTCAATCATGCCGCCAACCGCCACGGCCGCAACGGGTTGACTGGGGTCTACGTCCTGCGCACCATCCCGACGATCCAGAGCAGGATCAGCGACCCTAGCAGCGCGGTGAAGAAGGTGAAGATCAGGCCCCCGCCCGCGGTGTTGACGAAGAAGCTCAAAATGAAGCCGCCGATCAACGCGCCGATGATTCCGATCACGATGTCCATCAGGATCCCGGCGCCGCTGCCCCGGATGATCTTGCTGGCGAGCGCGCCGGCCAGACCGCCGATGATGATGTATCCGATGATGCCGACGCTCGTGAACGTGGTTGAGCGGGCCAGATATTCGGTAGCTGCCATGACGTCCATGCGGGTCTCCTTGCATTCGCTGGCAAAGCCCAGCGAATTGCTGGGCCGTCACTTCGGTATACCCGCTCCGCGTAACGAAAAAGGTCCGGATTCGGCGACGGTTCGCCCATCATCCCGGCGCCCCGATCAGGGTGTCAGGTGGACTGCGTCCGCTGTGGTGCCGGCGCCGGGGTGGGGCTTACCTCCCCGGCCGGAGCCGGAGCGGGAGCCGGCGATGGCGCTCCCGGGGCCGCCGGGGCGGCGGGCGCAGGTTGGCCTCCGGGCGGAGGTGCCGCCGGTGCCGGCTGTGCGCCCGGAGCCGCCGGGGCTCCAGCGGCCGGCGCGGGCGGGCCCGCCCAGGGCTGGATCGACTCGGCCAGCGCCTTGGCCGCACCCTTGTCCACCGGGTCGTTGGCCGTGCCGAGCCAGACCACGAACCAGCGTTGCGGCGGTCCGCCCGCGTTCGTCGCGGGCAGCCCGACCACGCCCGTCCAGATCTGGCCGTTGGGCTTGGAGGCGTCGCTGAACTTGACCTCGTAGTACGACGCGCTGCCCGTGATGCCGTTGGCGCCGGTGAGCGTGGTGGCTTCCTGGTTGATCCGGGTGCCCGGATACGGCAGGAAGAACTCACCCATGTCCGAGCCGAGCCGCACGGCAGCCCGCGCAACACGGTCGAGGTGACGGTGGCGGAGCTGGACATCCGCGGGGCGGCGGTGCTGGTGCGCGGCGAGCAGCAACCCGACGGTGCGCCCGGCCTGGCCGCGGAGATCACGGTCGACGCCGCATCGGAGCTGCGGCTGGCGCCCGGGGAAAGGGTGTGGTTCTCGGTCAAAGCGCACGAGGTCGAGTTGTATCCGGCGGCGCACTGAGGGTGCAATCGGGCGCCCGGTCGCGCATCGGCAACATCGGAAAAACGACGCTGCAATTGTCCGCAAGGCTCCTTGCGTCACAGCGGTAACACGGTAGGTTCGTCGCCATGGAGCAGGTGGATCCCAACTCGACACGTCGCAAAGGCCTGTGGGCGACGCTGGCGATAGCCACAGTGACCAGTGCCAGCGCCGTCACGATCGCATTGCCGGGGGCCGCGAACGCCGATCCGGAGGTTCCGACTCCGGTCCCGCCGACGACAACGACGGCGCCTCCTGCAGCCGGCCCCGCGGCTCCCGCGACCACACCGCCGCCGGCCGCCCCGGCGCCCGGCGCGTCCCCGGCACCGGTCGACCCGAACGCGCCGCCGCCGCCGCCCGTCGACCCGAACGCACCGCCGCCGCCCCCCGTCGACCCGAACGCCGGGCGGGTCGCCAACGCCGTGGGCGGTTTCAGCTACGTCCTTCCGCCCGGCTGGGTGGAATCGGACGCTTCCCACCTCGACTACGGCTCGGCGCTGTTGAGCAAGACGACGGGGCCGCCGCCGCTGCCCGACCAGCCGCCACCGGTCGCCAATGACACCCGCATCGTGATGGGCCGCCTGGACCAGAAGCTTTACGCCAGTGCGGAAGCCAACAACGCCAAGGCCGCCGTGCGGCTCGGCTCGGACATGGGTGAGTTCTTCCTGCCGTATCCGGGCACCCGGATCAACCAGGAAGCCACCAC
>NZ_LZJB01000014.1:0-909 GCF_001666895.1 Mycobacterium sp. E3298 | reverse complement strand
GCGGTCGATGTAACGCGCGGTGGCCACGTCACGGATGACGGCGTCGTCTTCCCAGCTGTCCCAGAGCCGCCGCACCACCTCCACGGCGTCGGCGGCCTCGTCGAACAGCTGCTCGGCCTCGATGCCGGGCCGCCGTCCCACTAACGCGGCCTCGTGCGCGGTGGCGCTCACCCGCACCTGCCAGCCCGCCCGGCCGTGCGAGATGTGGTCCAGCGTCGCAATGGCTTTGGACACGTGAAACGGTTCGGTGTGGGTGACGGTCGCGACGGGCACCAAACCGATATGGGTGGTGACCGGCGCGATGCGCGCGGCGACCAGGACGGCATCCGCGCGGCCCGCCAACCGGCGGGGCGATATCTCGGGCCGCCGCCCCGGCTGAACATCGAAGGAGTCGTCGATGGTCAGGAAATCGAGCAGGCCCCGCTCCGCGACGGCGGCCAGGCCGGCCCAGTACCGACCGCTGAGGTGCCCGCCACCGGTGGCGTTGTGCGCGAAGGCGTACCGCCACGCGTGTGGGTGCCAGCCGTAGCCGTCCAGCTCAACGGCCAGATGTAGCTCGGTCATGGCACGCCTTCCGATTCGTTACTAACCCACTCTGCAACGCTCGGGGCGACAACGCATTCCATGCCCGCATTAAGTTCACCGTGAGTAATACTTCGCCGAGCTCACACCCGATGCACGGGCGGAAAGGCGTTCGACGACTTGATGATTCGAGGGCTAGGCGACTAGCGGCTGCAACACGGCCCGTAGGTCGCCCGCCTTCGGCACCCCGGCGCTCCGGTAGCGCTGACGACCCTCGGCGTCGAAGATCAATGTGGTCGGCAGCGACAACACCGACAGCCGCTTGGCGGCGGCGGGATTGGCGTCGATATCGATCTCCACGTGCGACACGTCAGGAAGATCGGCACA
>NZ_LZJB01000013.1:0-3621 GCF_001666895.1 Mycobacterium sp. E3298 | reverse complement strand
CCGCGCCGGACAGCAGGAAGAGGCCGACGACGACGATGCGCCGGCCTCGATCGGGCAGCTCCCCCAGGGCGGCGGCGGTCCCGATCAGGTCGGGTTCCTCCACGTCACCGTGGCCGATCTTGTACAGGTAGAAGCCGAACCAGGCCAGCAGCGCGAGCCCGAGGCCGAAATGGATCTGGCCGCTCGCCGGGATCGCGAAGGCGATGATGCCGGCGATCAGCAGGAACCCGAGTTCGACGCGATTGGTCGGCTGCAGAGCCAGACCGGTGGCGTTCTTCGCGCCGGCCTTGCGGGCCACGACGATGCTGACCAGCACCACAACCGGCCAACCCAAACCCATCAGCAACCGGTTCGAGCCCGTCATGTTGGCCGCGGCGTACTGCGTGTACTCGGCGTTGTGGCCGGAGACGTAGGCGTAGTAGAGGTCGACGGCGTATTCGGGCAGCACCGCGATCAACGCCAGGATCGCCGTCGCCAGCCCGCCGGAGACATCGATCTGCGCGGTCTCCGCGGCCCAGGCCAGCAAGAAACTGGCCGACACGACCGCGGCGCCGTAGATCAGCAGGGCGGCGACTGGGTCGGGGTGCAACCCAACGATGCGGATGACCACCGCGGGGGCCACGAACGCCGCGGTGATCAATCCCGAGCGCGTCAGGGTGCGACGTCGCGACCGTTCTGCCGTCGCGGTGGCGCCCGCGGGCCTGTCGGTGGCGAGCATCGTCATCCTTCGATCGGGAGGGGTGGCGAATGGAGCGGCTGCTCCGCCTGGATTAGCCATGCCTAACGCCTCCCTAAACTACCCGCGAAGCGCGTCACCAGCAACGTCGTTGATCGGCGGAGCGTGGACGCACGCCGACGCATCTTTGCTGGCCAGGCGCGCTCCTGCGAAAAGTTAGGCAGGCCTGATCTCGAAGTTGGGCAAACCTTGCGAAGCGCAATCCATCCCCATGCAGTACGACGGCCCGCGAGCGGGGGAGGTTGCGACTAAGTGTCCGGCCCCATGGCCGCCGCCGCGGCCTGGGCGAACAGTTCGACGGCCTGGTTGCGGGTTAGCGACGCCAGCATTTGTTCGGCGGCGCGCATCATGTCGCCGACCATCAGCGTCGGCCCGTTGTCGAGGTTCCCGAACGCCTCGGCGATCACGTCGGTCACGGCGGCAGCGCCCGGCGGCACCTCGTCGAGCGACCCGATCTGTCCGCGGCTGTGCTCGAGTTGCCGCAACGCGGGGGTATCGGTCTTGCCCAGGATGAGGCCCAGGACGTCGACGCCCTTGTCGTGCAACTCGGCCCAGAGCGCTTCGGCGAACACCATGTCGAACGCCTTCGTCGCGCCGTAGGCGACCATGTTGGCCCCACCGGCCAGGCCGGCGCCGGACCCGAACAACACGATGCCGCCGCGGCCCCGCTCGACCATGGGACCGGCGAAGTGGTGGCACAACTGCATCGGCACCATGCAGTTGCGCTGCACCATCGCCTCGGCCACTCCGACCGGATTGGCCAGGAACGGCTCGAAGTTCGGGTCGGCGCCCGCGCAGTACACCAGGAAGCCCACCTCCAGGTCGCCGGTCGCCGCCGCGATCGCCGCCGCCGCGCCCGGTTCGGCGAGATCGATGGCGAGGGTGCGGGTGGACACCGACGTGTCGCCGCGGATCGCGGCCGCGACTTCGTCCAGGACGGCGTGCCGGCGGGCGATCAGCACGACGTTGACGCCCCGCTCGGCGAGCCCGCGCGCGAAGGCCGCGCCCACCCCGTCCGAGGCGCCGGCCACCAGCGCCCAGGGCCCGTACTTGGTTGCGAACGTCATCTAAGGGCTCCCGAATGTGGTGATGCGCACCGAAGTGAACCGACGCCGCGCAATACGCCAACCATCCCCGGTCCGCACGATCTCGTCGTCGTAGAAACCCCATGCGTTCACGCCGGATTGGTTGTCGCCGAACATGATCACCGCATCGACATAGGTGCGGGCCGATGCGTTGTCGCCGTTGACCGTGATGGCGTGGTTGGTCAGGCGGTGCAGGGTATGCCCGGCCGGCGCGTGGGTCATATCCATGAACTCCGTGACGGCGTCGACACCGGTCCACGACCCGATCTCCCCGTAGTCGAGCTCGCAGTCCGCGGTGAACACGGTGCGAAACAGCGGCCAGTCGCGCCGGTCTATCCCGGTGGCGTACCGCACCAGCAGCTCGGAGATGTCCTGGCGGTCTTCGCGTTCGGTCATGGCACGTCTCCGTTCGGATGGACGACGATGCGCGGCGGACGCGCAGATCGCGGTGCTCAGGGTGCGCAGCAACAGCTCGCCCGCCCCCGGCTGGGGGTCCGGCGTCTCGCGGACCTGCAACCGGCCGTCTCTCAACACCGCAGCGCGCAGAAGCGTTAGCTTTCTCTAATAATCGACATGTAATCTCGAATGTTCGCTCAACTCTAAATCGTGCGGTAAAGGAGTCAAGCCATCCGCGGAGCGACGTCTGCGCCGACGGCCCGGGTGCTCGATGTAGTCGAACTGCTGGCCCGGTCCGGGAATGCGCGGCTGCGGTTCTCCGACATCGTGCGCGAGCTCGACCTCACCCAGGCGACCGCGCACGCGATCCTGAAGACGTTGTGCGACCGGGGGTGGGCCAGCCGCGATCCGGTCGCCAAGACGTTCACCCTGGGTCCCGCGCTGGCCGTCGTGGCGGCGCGGACAGACACCGCCCGGCCGCTCGCGCATGCGGCCCGCTCCGCGGCGCTGCGGTTGTCCCGCGAGTTCGGCTACGCCTGCTCGGTGGTGGAGCGGTTCGGTGATTCGTTGGTGGTCACCGCGTTTGAGGGCGAGCCCGCCACCCAGCCGTCCGGGATACCCGGCGATCGCATCCCGTACGCACCGCCCTTCGGGGTCGCGCTCGCCGCCTGGGACGACGAGGACGAGCAACGAGCGTGGATCCGCCGCGGCGCGGGCGAGAACCCCGATCGCATCCGGCGCCTCGAGCAGGTGCTCGAGCGCACGCGTGAGCGCGGCTTCGACGTCGACTGGACGACGCCCGCGCTGGCCCAGGCCGCGCAGGTCGTCGGCACGCTGGACAGCGCCGAGATGCCGAAGCCGGTGCGCCACATCATGGATCAGTTGCGCGTCGAGTTCATCACGATCGGCTTCCTCTCCGACGACAACCCGGGCCGGCGCAAGCAACCCGTGGTGACCATCGCCGCGCCGGTGTTCGACGAACGGCAGGTGGCCCTGATGGTGGCCGTGCATCCGCTGTGCCCGCTGTCGGCGCGGCAGATCCGGCTCATCGGTAAACACCTGACCGACGAAACGACCGCCATCAGCGCGGGCCCGTCGCGACCCGACGCGGTCGAGCGCGCCGTCTAGGCTCCGCGTATGGAATTGCGGCAGCTGCGCTATTTCGTGGCGGTCGCCGAGGAGTTGCACTTCGGCCGGGCCGCGCAACGCGTCCACATCTCCGGGCCGGCGCTCTCGCAACAGATCATCGCCCTCGAGCGCGAACTGGGCGCGGACTTGCTCGTGCGTGACCGCCGCAGCGTTCGATTGACCGAGGCCGGGCGCACTTTTCTTCCGGACGCGCGCCGCATCCTGGCGCTGGCCGACGATGCCAAGCGCCGGCTCCAGCGGGCGGCCGCGCGCAGC
>NZ_LZJB01000012.1:0-12471 GCF_001666895.1 Mycobacterium sp. E3298 | reverse complement strand
CGCCGGTGGCGCCATTCAGAACTTCCACCTGCACGACCAGGTCGTCAACACCCTCGGTGGCACGCAGCAAACAATTACCGGCGGCCCGGTCGCCAGCCAGGAAGCCATCAAGGAGCTGGGCACCAACGGCGGCGGCTTCTACAACGCGAACTCCGCCCACCCGTTCGAGAACCCGACCCGGTGGACCAACTGGCTGGAGATCTTCCTGCTGCTGGTGATCAGCTTCTCGCTGCCGCGCACGTTCGGGCGCATGGTGGGCAGCACGAAGCAGGGCTACGCGATCGCATCCGTCATGGCTTCGCTGTACGCCATCAGCGTGACCTTCATGATGTGGTTCCAGCTGCAGCATCACGGCACGGTGCCGACCGCGGTCGGTTCGGCCATGGAGGGCGTAGAGCAGCGGTTCGGCGTCGCCAACTCCGCCGTCTTCGCCGACTCGACGACGCTCACCTCCACGGGCGCGGTCGACTCGTTCCACGACAGCTACACGAGCCTTGGCGGCATGATGACCATGTTCAACATGCAGCTCGGCGAGGTCGCGCCCGGCGGCACCGGCTCGGGCCTCTACGGCATGCTCATCCTCGCGGTGATCACCGTGTTCGTCGCCGGACTGATGGTCGGGCGCACGCCGGAATACCTCGGCAAGAAGATCAACCCCCGCGAGATCAAGCTCGCCGCAAGCTATTTCCTGGTCACGCCGCTGATCGTGCTCACCGGCACCGCGATCGCGATGGCGCTGCCGGGCGAACGCGCGGGGATGCTGAACTCGGGCCCGCACGGATTGTCGGAGGTCCTCTACGCGTTCACCTCCGCCGCCAACAACAACGGGTCGGCCTTCGCCGGCATCAGTGTCAACACCAACTGGTACAACACCGCCCTGGGGCTGGCCATGGTCTTCGGCCGGTTCCTGCCGATCGTGCTCGTGCTCGCCCTGGCCGGCTCGCTGGCCAGGCAGGGCCAGACACCGGAATCGGCGGGCACGCTGCCCACTCACCGGCCACAGTTCGTCGGCATGGTCGCCGGCGTCACGCTGATCCTGGTGGCCCTCACCTTCCTGCCCATGCTCGCGCTCGGACCTCTCGCTGAAGGAATCCACTGATGACCGCGACCACCGCCGACCCGGCTGAGCAGTCGCAGCCCACCGCCGCCGCGAACACCAAACGGGTGCAGGGCGGTTTGCTCGACCCGAAGATGCTGTGGCGCTCGACGCCGGACGCGCTGCGCAAGCTCAACCCGCGCACCCTCTGGCGCAACCCGGTGATGTTCATCGTCGAGATCGGTGCCACCTGGAGCACCGTGCTGGCCATCATCGACCCGACCTGGTTCGCCTGGTTGACCGTGGTATGGCTTTGGCTCACCGTCCTTTTCGCGAACCTCGCCGAGGCCGTGGCGGAAGGCCGCGGGAAGGCCCAGGCCGAGACCCTGCGCCGGGCGAAGACCCACACGCTGGCCCGGCGGCTCAGGAACTGGCAACCCGGCGCGCCGGCCGTCGAGGAAGAGGTCGCCGCGCCGCTCCTGCAGCAGGGTGACGTCGTCGTGGTCGAGGCGGGGCAGGTGATACCGGGCGACGGCGACGTCGTCGAAGGCATTGCCTCCGTGGATGAATCGGCCATCACGGGCGAATCCGCGCCGGTGATCCGCGAGTCCGGTGGCGATCGCTCTGCGGTCACCGGCGGCACCACCGTGCTGAGCGATCGAATCGTCGTGCGGATCACCCAAAAACCCGGCGAGAGCTTTATCGACCGGATGATCGCGCTCGTCGAGGGCGCCAACCGGCAGAAGACCCCCAACGAGATCGCACTGAACATCCTGCTGGCCGCACTGACCATCATCTTCGTCTTCGCCGTCGCCACGCTGCAGCCGCTGGCGATCTATTCGAAGATGAACAATCCCGGCGTCCCAGACACCCAGGCGCTCAACATAAACGGCGTCACCGGCATCGTGATGGTGTCGCTGCTGGTCTGCCTGATTCCAACCACCATCGGCGCGTTACTGTCCGCCATCGGCATCGCCGGCATGGACCGGCTGGTGCAACGCAACGTGCTCGCCATGTCGGGCCGCGCGGTGGAGGCCGCGGGTGACGTCAACACGCTGCTGCTCGACAAGACCGGCACCATCACCCTGGGTAACCGGCAAGCCGGCGCGTTCGTCCCCCTCGACGGCGTCACCGACGAGCAGCTGGCCGACGCCGCGCAATTGTCCAGCCTCGCCGACGAAACCCCGGAGGGGCGCTCGATCGTCGTCTACGCCAAGCAGCATTTCGGGCTGCGGGCACGCACCCCGGGCGAACTCGCGCACGCCCACTGGGTGGAATTCTCCGCCGCCACGCGGATGTCCGGCGTCGACATCGACGGGCACCAGCTGCGCAAGGGCGCGGCAAGCTCCGTCGCGGAATGGGTGCGGGGCCAAGGCGGAAAGGTGCCCCAGCAGCTCGGCGAGCTCGTCGACGGCATCTCCGCCGGCGGCGGCACCCCGCTGGTGGTCGGGGAGAGCCGCGACGGCGAAGCGGCGGTGCTGGGCGTGATTCACCTCAAGGACGTCGTCAAGCAGGGCATGCGGGATCGCTTCGACGAGATGCGCAAGATGGGCATCCGGACCGTCATGATCACCGGCGACAACCCGTTGACGGCCAAAGCGATTGCCGACGAGGCCGGCGTCGACGACTTCCTCGCCGAGGCCACGCCCGAGGACAAACTCGCGCTGATCAAACGAGAGCAGGAGGGCGGCAAGCTGGTCGCGATGACCGGCGACGGCACCAATGACGCGCCGGCCTTGGCACAGGCCGACGTCGGCGTGGCGATGAACACCGGCACGTCGGCCGCCAAAGAGGCGGGCAACATGGTCGACCTCGACTCCGACCCCACCAAACTCATCGAGATCGTCGAGATCGGCAAGCAGTTGCTGATCACCCGGGGCGCGTTGACCACCTTCTCGATCGCCAACGACATCGCCAAGTACTTCGCGATCATCCCGGCCATGTTCGTCGCGTTGTTCCCCGGGCTGGACATGATCAACATCATGCGGCTGCACAGCCCGCAGTCGGCGATCCTGTCGGCGGTGATCTTCAACGCGATCGTCATCGTGGCGCTGATCCCGCTGTCGCTGCGGGGTGTCCGATACACGCCGAGCAGCGCGTCAAAGCTGTTGAGCCGCAATCTTTATATCTACGGCCTCGGCGGCATCGTGGCCCCATTCATCGGAATCAAGGCGATCGACCTGATCGTTCAATTCGTCCCAGGGATGTCCTGACATGAAGTTCTCGAATTTCGTCCGCGTGCATTGGGCGGCTTTCCGCGCGCTGCTGGTCCTCACGTTGGTCACCGGCATCGCCTACCCGCTGTTCATCTGGCTGGTCGCCCAGATTCCCGGGCTACACGACCAGGCGGAAGGGTCGATTCTGACCTCTAACGGCAAGCCGGTCGGCAGCCGGCTGATCGGTCAGCTGTTCACCGATAAGGACGGCAACCCGCTGCCGAAGTACTTCCAGAGCCGCCCGTCAGCGGCCGGCACCGGCTACGACCCACTCTCGACCAGCGCGAGCAACCTCGGGCCGGAGAGCATCGTCGACACACCCGCCGACCCTGCGCAATTGGCATCCGGCAAGTCCGCTTCGGACGCGGGCTTCAAGCCGAGCCTGCTGACCACCGTGTGCTCGCGCAGCGCCGCGGTGGGCCAGCTGGAAGGGGTGGACGGGTCTCGTCCATTCTGCACGGGCGGCGGTGTGGGGGCCGTGTTGTCGGTGATCGGGCCGCGCGACGCCCGCGGCAACGTCACCCATCCGACGCGGGTGGTCAGCGTCAACGAGCCCTGCCAGGCGGTCCCGGCGCCCTTCTTGGCCCTTTACGAGGGCGTGCGGGTCGAATGCGCCAAGTATGGCGAGGACTACACGATCGGTCAGATCGTGCCCATCCGCGGCGCCGCACCCGCCAACCCCGCCGTGCCCGCCGACGCCGTCACCGCGAGCGGCAGCGGCCTCGACCCGAACATCTCACCGGCCTACGCCGACCTCCAAGTGGCCAGGGTGGCCAAGGCCCGGCACGTCAGCCCCGACGAGATCCGTCAGGTGTTGGCGCAGAACCGAAGCGGGCGCACCCTCGGATTTTTCGGCGAGCCGTGTGTCGACGTGTTGCAGCTCAACCTGCAACTCGATCACAAATATCCAGTCTCGAGCTAGCGCGATAGGGGGATGATGGTTGACGTGAGTGTCGTTGACCACCGTCCTAAACGCGGCGAACTGCGGATATACCTCGGTTCGGCCCCGGGGGTGGGCAAGACGTACGCGATGCTCGGCGAAGCGCATCGCCGGCTGGAACGCGGCACCGACCTGGTGGCCGGCGTGATCGAGACCCACGGCCGTGCGAAAACCGCTGAGCTGCTTGAGGGCATTGAGTTCGTTCCGCCGCGCTACATCGAATACCGCGGCAGCACCTTCCCCGAACTCGACGTGCCGGCCGTCCTCGCGCGTCGGCCCCAAGTCGTCTTGGTCGATGAGCTCGCGCACACCAACACACCGGGCAGCAAAAACGCCAAGCGCTGGCAGGACGTCGAGGAATTGCTCGACGCCGGGATCACGGTGATCTCCACCGTCAACGTCCAGCACCTGGAGAGCCTCAACGACGTCGTCGCCCAAATCACCGGCATCGAACAGAAGGAGACCATCCCGGACTCCATCGTCCGCCAGGCCTCTCAGGTCGAGCTGATCGATATCACACCGGAGGCGTTGCGCCGCAGGCTCTCCCACGGAAACGTCTACGCCCCGGAGCGGATCGACGCGGCGTTGTCGAACTACTTCCGCCGCGGAAACCTCACCGCGCTAAGGGAACTCGCACTGCTCTGGCTGGCCGACCAGGTTGACACTGCGCTGGCCAAATACCGCGCCGAAAACAAAATCACCGAAACATGGGAGGCCCGCGAGCGGGTCGTGGTGGCGATCACCGGCGGCCCCGAGTCGGAGACGCTGGTACGCCGGGCATCCCGGATCGCGTCGAAGTCCAGCGCCGAGCTGATGGTGGTGCACGTCATCCGCGGCGACGGGCTGGCCGGCCTGTCGGACGCGCGGATGGCGAAGATTCGCGAGCTGGCGAGCAGCCTGGACGCCTCCCTGCATACCGTGGTCGGGGACGACGTGCCAACGGCCCTACTCGATTTCGCCCGCGAGATGAACGCCACTCAGCTGGTGATCGGCACCTCGCGCCGGTCGCGGTGGGCACGCATTTTCGAAGAGGGCATCGGCGCGACGATCGTCGAGCGGTCGGCGAAGATCGACGTGCACCTGGTTACCCACGAGGAATCCAAACGCGGCTTTCGCGCGGCATCGCTGGCGCCCAATGAGCGCCGGGTGGCGTCGTGGCTGGCAGCGTTCATCGTGCCGTCGCTCATCTGCGCGGTGATCGTGACAGCGCTGGACAGGTATCTGGGCACCAGCGGCGACAGCGCCCTGTTCTTCGTCGGCGTGTTGCTGGTCGGACTGCTGGGAGGCGTTGCGCCGGCGGTGGTCTCGGCGGTGCTCTCCAGCCTGCTGCTGAACTATTTCCTGACCGCGCCGCGGCACACCTTCACCATCGCCGAACCCGATGCCGCCGTCACCGAACTCGTGCTGCTGCTGATCGCGGTCGCCGTCGCGGTGCTGGTCGACGGCGCGGCCAAGCGCACCCGCGAGGCCCGGCGCGCCTCGCAGGAGGCCGAGCTGCTGACGCTGTTCGCGGGCTCGGTGCTGCGTGGGGCCGACCTCGAGACGCTGCTCGAGCGGGTGCGCGAGACCTACTCGCAACGCGCGGTCAGCATGCTGCGCGAACCCGCCGAGGAGGACCACGGCGGCGGCAAGCGGGGCGAGGTCGTCGCCTGCGTGGGCCGGGATCCCTGTGTCACGGTCGATTCCGCCGATACCGCGATCGAGGTCGGCGACGACGAATTCTGGATGCTGTTGGCGGGCCGCAAGCTTTCGGCCCGCGACCGGCGGGTGCTGAGTGCGGTGGCCAAGCAGGCCGCGGGTCTGATCCGGCAGCGCGAGCTGGCCGAGGAAGCCAGCCGGGCCGAGGCGATCGTGCGGGCCGACGAGTTGCGGCGTTCGCTGCTGTCGGCGGTCAGCCACGACCTGCGTACGCCGTTGGCGGCGGCCAAGGTCGCGGTGTCCAGCCTGCGCGCCGAGGACGTCGCCTTCTCCCCCGCGGACACGGCGGAACTGCTGGCGACCATCGAGGAGTCCATCGACCAGCTGACCGCGCTGGTGGGAAACCTGCTCGATTCGTCGCGCCTGGCCGCCGGGGTGGTGCATCCCGACCTGCGCCGGGTCTATCTGGAGGAGACGGTTCAACGGGCGCTGATCAGTATCGGCAAGGGCGCCACCGGTTTCTACCGCTCCGCCATCGACCGGGTGAAGGTCGACGTGGGTGACGCCGTGGTGCTGGCCGACGCCGGGCTGCTGGAGCGCGTCCTGGCCAACCTGATCGACAACGCGCTGCGGTACGCGCCCAACTGTGTGGTGCGGGTCAACGCGGGGCGCGTCGGCGATCGGGTGCTGATCAACGTCATCGACGAGGGACCCGGCATCCCGCACGGGACCGAGGAGCAGATCTTCGAAGCGTTCCAGCGCCTCGGCGATCACGACAACACCACGGGGGTGGGCCTGGGCATGTCGGTAGCGCGCGGCTTCGTCGAGGCCATGGGCGGGACGATCGCGGCCGGGGACACCCCGGGCGGCGGTCTCACGGTGGTGGTGGAATTGGCCGCGCCGGAGATGGTTGCGGCGCGATGACCCGCGTGCTGGTGATCGACGACGAGCCGCAGATCCTGCGGGCGCTGCGCATCAACCTGTCGGTGCGGGGTTACGAGGTGATCACCGCGTCCACCGGCGCCGGCGCGCTGCGCGCTGCCGCGGAGCACAAGCCCGACGTGGTGGTGCTCGACCTGGGCCTCCCCGACATCTCCGGCATCGATGTGCTGGCCGGGCTGCGGGGCTGGCTCACCGCGCCGGTGATCGTGCTGTCGGCGCGCACCGACTCGTCGGACAAGGTCGAGGCGCTCGACGCCGGGGCCGACGATTACGTCACCAAACCCTTTGGCATGGACGAGTTTTTGGCGCGGCTACGGGCAGCGATCCGCCGGAACACCGCGGCGTCCGAACTGGAGCAGCCGGTGATCGAGACGGACGCCTTCACCGTCGATCTGGCGGCCAAGAAGGTGACCAAGAACGGCGCCGAGGTTCACCTCACCCCGACCGAATGGGGAATGCTGGAAGTCTTGGTCCGCAACCGGGGCAAGCTGGTCGGCCGCGAAGAGCTCCTCAAGGAGGTGTGGGGCCCGGCGTACGCCACCGAAACGCATTATCTGCGAGTGTATTTGGCGCAACTGCGGCGCAAGCTCGAGGACGACCCGTCGCAGCCCAAGCACTTGCTGACCGAATCGGGTATGGGGTATCGGTTCGAGGTGTGAGTGGGCACCCTGAGTGCACCCGGGGCGGCGTTGACCAAACCCGTCATGGTCGTACCCGCACCGGAAGGTAATAGTCGTGTTCGCGGTCGCAGTCAACGGTGAAGGCGACCGCCCTCATCACGCCCTCGTCGTCGAATTCCAACCACCGCTGGGTGCGCTGACGCTCGAATTCGGTCCACGAGGCGACGGTGAACCTTTCGAGGAACGTATCCGGTTGTCCGACGCTGTGATAAAGCCGCCAAGTGTGGCCGCCCGTTCGCAGCCTCGATCGTCGGACGGCGCGTATCGCCTCGACGAATTCCTCGAGCCGGTCAGTGGGCACTCGGTAACGAACGGTGACGAGAACCGGCCCGTCGTCAGGGCACGGTTCGAACACCAACGTCGGTGTCGGCCATGCTGTGGACACGTCGACCTTCAGCTTCCCGGTCGACGGCCGCAACGGAAGCACGGCGGCGCTCAGAGCAACCGCACCCAGCATCACCGCGGAACCCACCAGCGCCGTGCGCAGATCCGTCCGCGTGGCTATCGCGCCCCAGGCATACGAGCCGAGGGCCTGAGAACCCGTTGCGACCAGTAGATAGAGGGCCAACCCGCGTGCCATGACCCATCGCGGCAAAGAGAGCTGCGCGGCGGCGTTCAAGGTTGTCAACGTGATCAGCCACGCCATCCCGGACAACATCAGGAATGGCGTCGCCGCGGCGAACGGCAGCCAGATCACCGCAAGCGGCGCAAGGCCGTACGCGGCTGCCGACGCCCCCAGCAGAACATTGTCGGAGATTCGCTCACGCAATCGCGCGGCAACGACGACGGCAAGGATGGCGCCCAACCCCATAGCCGCCAGCGCGACACCGTAGCCACTGGCCGTTAGATGCCACCTACGGGCGGCGGCCACCGGCAGCAACGCGAATACCGCCGAGGCGGGAAACAGGAACAGCGCCGCCCGCAATAGGATCCGGCGAATATTGGGACCGTTGCGAACGAATCGCAGGCCGGCGATCACGGCCTGGCCGAAGTGCTCTCGCTCGATTGGGCTGAGCTGTTTAGGTCGTTTCCAGGCCAACAGCACAGCGATTATTCCGGCGAACGAGAGGGCGTTGATTGCAAAGACCGCAGCAGGACCCGCCAAAGCCACGACAACGCCGCCGAGTGCCGGTCCAATCGCCCGGGCTGCATTTCCGGCGACGCTACCCAACGTCGCTGCGGCCGTGATCTGCTCACGCGGAACAATTTCGGGCTGAATCGCCTGCCAAGCCGGGGCGGTAAGGGCAGCCGCACAGCCAATGGCCGCGGTAAGCATCAGCAGCGACGCAGGGCTGAGCCGGCCGAGGAAGGTCAGAACCGCCAGCGCCAGCGCGACAAGCACCGCGTACGCGTTCAGAAGAATCAGCAGCCGGCGTCGGTCGAACAGATCGGCGAGCGCGCCGGCAAACAATCCGAAGACCAAGGTCGGTGCCAGGGTCGCAGTCTGGACAAGCGCCACGATGACGTCGCTGCTGTGCTTCTCGACCAAAAACCATTGAGCCGCCACAGTTTGCATCCACGTCCCGGTGTTGGAGCCCAGCTGTGCGATCAACAGACCGCGGTAGACGTGGTTACGCAACGGCGCCCATGCCGACGGTGGCCCGTCGGCATGTCCGTCGCCGGAAATCACCGCAGAGCTGATAACCGGCCACCCGCCTGTTCGGCGTACTTGCGACGCTGGGGCTGTCCGGCGCCGTGCACCACGGCAGCAACAAGAATGCCCGTCATCATCACGGGCAGCCGGACGGTGAGATCTGGCATAACCACGCCTTCCGCGTCGTGCCGAAAGTTGAAGTCTAGAGCAACTGCCCAGGTTCGGCGCGCGCCGAAATGACCGCACCCAATGTCGCGATATCCGGGAGTCGGGCTATTGCGCGATCGACAGCACGATGCCGTCCAGGATGTCGTGCTCGCTGACCGTGAGCTCGTCGATGCCGGCGCGGACGCGCAGCTCGCGCGCCAACTCCTCGACCACGATCGCTCCGCCGCCGATGACGTCGGCACGCCCCTCATGCATAGGCCCCAAAGCGGCACGCTCGGATCGCGGCATGGCGATCAGCCGCTCGCACACCGCCAGGAGATCCCGGCCGGGAACGCGCGAAAGATGAATGGCCGCAGAGTCATACGCCGTCATGTTGTGAGCCAGCGCCGAAAGCGTCGTCATCGTCCCGGCCAGCCCAACCCAGGTTCGCGCCCCCTCGACGGGCACCACGCGCAGCGCGACACCGAGCCGCTCGCGCACCACCGCCCTGGCCGCCGCCACCTCGTCAGCTGTCGGCGGATCCGAGTGCAGGCAGCGCTCTGTCAGCCGCACGCAACCGATGTCGGCCGAGTGACTGGCCACCACGGAATCCCCGCCCAGCACGATCTCGGTAGAGCCACCGCCCAAGTCGATGACGACGAAAGGCCCTGCGGCAGGGTTCAATTCACCGACGGCGCCGCGGAACGACAGCGCGGCCTCCTCCGCGCCGGTGATCACCTCCGCCACCGCGCCGGGCAGCACCGCGCCAAGCACCTCGGCCGTCATCGCAAAGAAGACATCACGATTGGCGACGTCGCGCGCCGCCGACGTGGCCACCATCCGCACCCGCTCGACGCCGTGCCGCTTCAGCAGCGCGGCGTAATCGGCCAGTGCGTCCCGCGTCCGGGCGATCGCCTCCGGCGCGAACTCGCCCGTCGCATCCACACCCTGGCCCAGCCGCACGATCCGCGTCTCCCGGTGCACGTCGCGCAGCCGGCCGTCGCGAACGTCGGCGATGAGCAACCGGATCGAATTTGTCCCGCAGTCGATTCCGGCGAACCTGCTCACCATTGCCCTGCCACCAGGACGCCGGCCATCGCCGGCTCGGGCGCCAGGATCGCCAGCGCCTCGTCACCAAGCGGGTTGCACCCCGGCCCCTTGGCCAGCGAGTGCGCGATCAGCACGTGCAGACATTTGACCCGGTCCGGCATCCCGCCACCGGAAAACGTCGTCCCCAGGGCCTCGATCGCATCCCGTTCGGCCAAGTACGATTCGTGCGCCCGCCGATACGCGGCCGCCAACTCGGGATCATGGCGCAACCGCTCGGACATCTCGCGCATCAACCCGGTCGTCTCCAGCCTGCTCGCGGCCGCGGTCAGCACCGGATGTGTCAGGTAGTACAACGTCGGAAACGGCGTTCCGTCAGGAAGTTTCGGTGCGGTCTTCACGACGCCGGGCTCGCCGCTGGGGCAGCGGTAGGCGATCTCGAGCACGCCGCGGGGCTCACGCCCGAGCTGACGCGCCACGGCCTCGAGGTCCGCACGATCAACCACCGGGCGCCGTGGGATTCGGGGCGGGACCGGGTTCGGCGGGGGGCACATTGGCCGGCGGCAGGTGCGGAGCATCGGCGATGGTGTGCCACAGCGACGTGTACCAGGGATCGGTGCTGGCCGGTTTCGCCGCCTGGGCTCCCGGCTCGCTAGGGGCCGCCGTCGGCGGAAGCTGAACCTGGAACGGAATATCGCCCGGCTTCACGAAGCCCAGCCGCTCGCGGGCCTGCGCCGCGATGTAGGCCGGGTCGCCGAGTTTGGCCTTCCGCTGCTCGAGGTCGGCGATCTGGCGGCGAAGCGCGGCTTCGCTTGCCGTCAACTGATTCATCTCGGTGCGCTGCGCGAAGTACGTGCGCACCGGGCCGGCGATGGTCAACGTGAGCACGCAGACGACGGCCGCCAGCACCGCCGCCCGCCGCGCGGTGAAACCCAGCCGTTGCTCCGACCGCTGTTCGACCGATTCCGCGGCCTGCCGCTTGATGGGCTCGACGACATGCTCGAAAACCGATCGGGGGCTGGCCTGCTTGGCGGTGGCGGACGGCTTGGAAGAGGGCTTTGCCGTGCGACGCCGCCGAACCGGATCACCGGCCTTCCCCGGACGCGATGCCGGGGAGCGCCGTTTCGGATCCGGCTTGGCGGACAACCTATTTGGCCTCCGGCGCGTAGCGCGGGAACGCCAGATCACCGGCGTAGCGGGCGGCGTCGCCCAGCGCCTCCTCGATTCGCAGCAGCTGGTTGTATTTGGCTACCCGCTCGCTGCGGGCCGGCGCGCCGGTCTTGATCTGGCCGCTGCCGACCGCCACCGCCAGGTCGGCGATCGTGGTGTCTTCCGTCTCGCCGCTGCGGTGGCTCATCATCGTGCGGTACCCGCTGTGGTGGGCGAGCGCGACGGCGTCGAGCGTCTCGGTCAGCGTGCCGATCTGATTCACCTTGACCAGCAACGCGTTTGCGACACCCTTCTCGATGCCTTCCTCGAGGCGTTCGGGATTGGTGACGAAGATGTCGTCGCCGACGATCTGCACACGGTCACCGATAGACGTCGTCAGGGCCGCCCAGCCTTCCCAATCATCCTCGGAGAGCGGGTCTTCGATGGACACCAGCGGGTAGGAGCCGAGCAGCCCGGCGTAGAACTCCGCCATCTGCTCGGCGGTGCGGGTGCTGCCCTCGAAGGCGTATCCGGTTCCGTCGGTGTAGAACTCCGTGGCTGCCGCGTCCAGGGCCAGGGCGACGTCGACGCCCAGCTTGAACCCGGCCGACTCGATGGCGCTGCCGATCAGGTCCAGCGCCGCGGTGGTGCCGGCCACGTCGGGCGCGAAGCCGCCCTCGTCCCCCAGGCCGGTGCTCAGACCCTGCTTCTTCAGCACCGACTTGAGCGAGTGGTACACCTCGGCGCCCCAGCGCAGCGCCTCACTGAAGCTGGGGGCGCCGATCGGGGCCACCATGAATTCCTGAATGTCGACGGCGGTGTCGGCGTGCGCGCCGCCGTTGAGGATGTTCATCATCGGCACCGGCAGGATGTGCGCGTTCGGCCCGCCGATGTAGCGGAACAGCGGGAGCTCGGCGGAATCCGCGGCGGCCTTGGCCACCGCCAGCGACACACCCAGGATCGCGTTGCCGCCCAGCCGGGACTTGTCGGGGGTGCCGTCGAGGTCGACCAGCGCCTGATCCACCAGCCGCTGATCGTCGGCGTTGAGCCCGATCACCGCCGGGCCGATCTCGTCGAGCACG
>NZ_LZJB01000011.1:0-4328 GCF_001666895.1 Mycobacterium sp. E3298 | reverse complement strand
CAACTTTCGCAGAATCTCTTCCAGCGCCCCACGGCCGGGACCGGGTCGCCGGTCGCCGGTCGGTGCGACGTTGTTCGGATTAACCCATTCCCACAGTTCGCTCCCGAAGAGCATCTGACCGCTCGCCTGATACGCCACGGGGTCTTTGGATCGCCTTTCGCCCGTTGCCAATTCGTATCGGCGCGCGAGCATGGGACGCAGGTGCCTATCCCAGTCGACCCGGGTGGACTCCGACCAACGGATCGTCGTCTCGGTGTTGGCCAGCCAGCGGCGCAACGAATCGCCGAGGTCGTCGGACTCCGCTTCGCCCTCGTTATGCATGCCGCGGCCCAGCACGCGACGGACGGTAAGCAACACCAGGGCGAGGGCACCACCGGAGGCGGCCAACACCAACCGTCGATCCTGAAGCATGAGCGCGAGCAGCTCGATCCCGATGATCAGGCAGATGCCAAGGGCCAGAGTCTTTTTCATGCTGGACTCCGGGATCTCAGTTCGTCGAGGACCAACTGGAGAACGCGCACCGCCACGTCGCGGTGGCCCTCGTTCATGACGTGCGGGCTGAAGCGCGCCTCGGCGAACAGGCTCACCAGTTGGACGGCGTTGTCGGCGTGCAGCGCATGATGCTCGACCGCCCGGGCCAACACCTCGGTCGGGGTGTCGAAGTCCTGCGGGGCGGCGCCGGGCACATTGGCGAGCTCGCGCTCCATCGCCGCATAACAGGCGATGATCGCCTCGCGCGGCTCGCGGCTGAGATCGGCCATCTCGGCCAGCCCGCGTTCGGCCGCGCGCGCCAGCGATTCCGAGCGGGTCGGCGGCGCCGGCGATCCCACGAAGTCATCGGCGACGGTGACCGGTGTCACCGCGCGCCCCCGGCGCCGCGACATGACGACCGTTCCGGTGGCGATGATCAACATCATCGGAACGGTCGCGGCGAGCAGGATGCCGAACATGTCCCCGTTCGGTGGATGTGGCCGCCGCGGCTCCTGCGCGTTGGGCTGTTCGGCCGACGGGGCGCCGGTCGCCGGCGGGGGTGGCGCCTGGCCGGCGCCGTGGGAGGACAACAGGCGGGACCCGGCCAGCACGATCAACAGCCAGGCGACGATCACGGCCAGCCCGATGAGCAAGACGCGCCAGCTCGGCCTGCCCCTGCCGGTGCCGAGCATCTCGGACAGCTGGCCGGCCTGCGGGGCCGCCGCGCGCGGGTCCCGCAGCCGCGCGATGACCGCGATCGCCACCAGCGTGAGCGCGCCCCCGAGGATCGCCACCACGAATATCAGCGCCGCACCTCCGCCGGCGGCTTCGCCGCGCGGCCCGTGGTGGGCGGCCGGCAGATACCCGCGCAGAGCGGCCGAGACGACGAGCAGCAGCACGATCAGGGCGACGACCCGCCCCGTGGCCTTGTCCACACCAGGCATTGGCACACCACTCGACCGGTTGGCTTTGCCTCATCCTGGCACGTCAGAGCGGGGGTTATCCACAGTCCGTGATTCATCCACAGATCTCGGTTAGGCGGCGATCATTCGAATACATGTTCGATAGCGTGGGGGGATGAGTCTTCGGATGGGCGCCGAACAGGCACGGGAGCGAATTGGCGCCGCTCTCGACGCGATCGACGCCGCCTACGACGCGCTGCGGGTGGTGTCCTCGGATGTCGTCGGCAACGAATTCCGGCTCGAGGTGGCCGAACGGCTGGAGACCCAGGAGCGCACCAACCGGGGGCTGATGTACCGGTTCTTCGCCGAAATCGCCGACCCGCCCGACGGTGGCGGGTTCGTGCCGGCGGTCCGCGACAAGCTGTGGGCGCGGCTGCGCATCACGCCCAACGAGATCACCCGCCGGTTCCGGCTCGGGGCCCGAATCCGCCCGCGGCGCTCGCTGACCGGGCCGCCCGTGCCCCCGGAGCTCCCGGAACTGGCGGCCGCGGTGGCGGCGGGTGCGGTCGGCGAGGACCACATTCGCGCGATCTGCGCGGCCGTGGACGTGCTCCCCGCGCGCGTGTCGCCCCTGGATGTGGCGGACGCCGAGCACACGCTGGTGCGGCATGCGACCAAACTCGACGCCGGGATCGTCGCCAAGCTCGGCCGGCGGATCGCCGACCACCTCAATCCCGACGGCCTCTTCAACGACGAGGATCGGGCCCGCCGCCGCCGATTGCACTTGGGCCCGCAGGGGCCCGACGGCATGTCGCGGCTGTCCGGGCTGCTCGACCCCGAGGCCCGCGCCTATTTCGAAGCCGTCGAAGGGGCCGTGCGGCCCGGACGCCACCAACCGGACTCGGACGCCAACGACCCGGATGTGCGCGATCGGCGCACACCGGCGCAACGCTGCCATGACGCGTTCAAATGGGGCCTCGAAACCGCCGTCGCCTCCGGCGAGCTCGGGACGCACCGCGGCCACCCGGTCACGGTGGTCGTCACGACCACGTTGGCCGAACTCGACCGCGCCGCACACGCGGTCGTCGACTCGTCGGTTCCGATGCCCGGGCCGGCCCGAACGGGCGGCGATTCGAGACTGCCGATGCCAGACCTGATCCGGATGGCAGCCAAGGGGATTCACTATCTGGCGGTGTTCGACCAGCACACCAGCCGGCCGCTCTACCTGGGCCGCCAGAAACGCCTCGCCACCGCCGACCAGAGGCTCATCTGCTACGCCCGCGACCGCGGTTGCACGCGGCCCGACTGCCTCGAACCCGGCTACCGCTGCGAAGTACACCACTGCCCGGACTGGGCGGACGGCGGCCAAACCGACGCGGACAAATTGTTCTTCGCCTGCGGTTGCCACCACGCCGCGGCGAGCCGGGACGAATGGCGCACCGAGGTCACCGACGACGGGCGGCTCGGCTGGACGGAGGGCAACGGGCCACCAGAGGTGAACCACGCTCACCATCCGGACGAGCTCTTGCGCGGCGACCCCGACCCACCGGAGGGACCCGAGTCGGGCGACTGAGCTGCTCGCCAAGCGGGACCCCCGGTGAGACACTCAGCGGGTGCCGCCGCATCGCGATGTCGCAGCGTTCGACGAACGCGCCGCCGGCTACGACCGTGGCTGGCGCGGCCGGCTGCACCACGAAATCGCCGATCGCACCGCGCACCTGGCCGTCGCGACCGTCACCGCTCCGGAGTACGTGCTCGACGTCGGATGCGGAACGGGCTACCTGTTGCGACTGCTGGCCCGCCGCTACCCGAACGCCAAACACCTCAGCGGGATCGACGCCGCCCCGCAGATGGTCGCCGTCGCAAGGACTCTCGCCCGCGACCCGCGGTTGAGCTTCAACCGCGGGGTGGCCGAAGAGATCAACTATGCCGACCGCGTCTTCGATCTGGTCGTCAGCACCACGTCATTCGATCACTGGTCCGACCAGCTGGCCGGGCTGACGGAGTGCGCGCGGGTGCTGCGGCCCGGCGGGCGCCTGGTGCTCGTCGACCAGTTCTCGCTGTGGCTGCTGCCGACCCTCGCCATCGGCCGTCGCGGCAAGGCCCGGACCCGGCGCCGCGCCGAACGCCTGCTGCTGCAGGCCGGATTCCGGTCCCCGAAATGGCAGCGCCTGCACGCCGTGATCATCAACGCCGTCACGGCGACCAAGCCCGCCTAGTCGAGCTGGAAAGGCCGGAAGCTGCCGTCGAGCACCTGCAGATGGCCGATGGTGCGCCCCGTGACCTTCTCCGGATCGACCAACGCCAATTCAACTGCCGCCCGGGCAAATTCGTCCGCCGCGGCGGTCTCATCGAAGTCGCGGGCGTAGTAGGCCAGCCCGGGGGTGAGGATCGGTTTCGACGGCGACAGGGCGTTGACCGCGATGTGGTGATCGGCCAGATCGTAAGCCGCGCACTGGGTCAGGTGCTCGAGCGCCGCCTTGGACCCGCCGTACCCCGGCAGCACCCCGCCGCCGCGGTCCGGATAAGGCCCGTCGCCGGGGATCCTCGACGCGACCGAGGTGATGTTGATGATCGCCCCGCCACCCGCTTCTATCATGTCGGGGCAGACCAGCTGCATCAGTTCGTAGGCGGCGAAGACGGCGATCTCGAAATGCCTGCGGTACGCGGAAAGCGGGATGCTGACGAACCCGGGCCACCCGGGTTTGGCGGCGCCGCTCGTCGACCTGACGGACTTGGCGCGCTGTCCGGCGCCGGGCGTCGGCGGGCGTCCGGGAGCGGTGAAGGCCGCATTGTTGACCAGAATCGTGATGGGGCCCAATGCTTCTCGTGCGCTGGTGACCAACCGGGCGATGTCGTCCCGGTCGGTCAGGTCGGCGCGGACCGCGACGGCGCGCCCGCCCGCCGCCTCGATGTCGGCGACCGTCTCGCCGATGGTGCCGGGCAGCCGCTCGT
>NZ_LZJB01000010.1:0-711 GCF_001666895.1 Mycobacterium sp. E3298 | reverse complement strand
TTGAGGATGATGATCGCCTTGCCCCGCTTGGCGCCGCCGATCGTTTCCACGCCCTTGCTGGTGGTCTTGGTGAACTCGTCGATGTTGGCCCGCGTGCCGGGTCCGGCCGAGACCGACGCCACCGACGCGACGATCTCGGCGTAGGGCACCTCCACCACCCGGCTCACCGCGTAGACGATCGGGATGGTGGCCTGCCCCCCGCAGGTGATCATGTTGACGTTCGGCGCGTCCAGGTGCTGGCGGAGGTTGGCCGGCGGGATGACCGCCGGGCCGACGGCGGCCGGGGTCAAATCGATGGCCCGAATCCCGGCGGCCTCGTATTTCGGCGCCGCGTCCCGGTGGACGTAGGCGCTGGTGGCCTCGAACACCAGGTCGGGCTTCTCCGACTGGGCCAGCAACCAGTCCACGCCCTCGTGCGTGGTCTCCAGGCCCAGCTTGCGGGCCCGCGCCAAGCCCTCGCTTTGCGGGTCGATGCCCACCATCCAGCGCGGCTCCAGCCACTCCGACCGCAGCAACTTGTAGAGCAGGTCGGTGCTGATGTTTCCCGACCCGACAATGGCCACACTCGCCTTAGCCGGCATCTGACGCGCTCCTCTTATTCGAACGACAAACGAACAGAACCCAAGCCGGTGAAGTCGGCCACGAAATCGTCGCCGGCGTGCGCGTCGATCGCGCGCGTACAGGAACCCGGAAGCACCAGGTCGCCCTTGC
>NZ_LZJB01000009.1:0-1331 GCF_001666895.1 Mycobacterium sp. E3298 | reverse complement strand
ACTGCTCGACGATCTGCAGATGCCGATCAAGGCGCTCAACGCCACTTTGTAAGAGACTTGGAGACTGTGGTTCGGGATCTGGGCGCTCCGGTCAGCGCGGGCGTCTACAACGTCTACACCGGCGAGTTGGGGGGCACCGCGGTGCCGACAGCGGCGCAGTTGGGTCTGGAGCCGCCCCGGTTCTGCGCGGAATGCGGACGCCGGATGGTGGTGCAGGTCCGCCCCGACGGCTGGCGGGCGCGGTGCTCGCGGCACGGACAGGTCGACTCGGTCGACCTGGAGGCCCAGCGATGACCGAGCACGCGCACACCCCGGGAAGGTCACGGGCGCGCCGTATCGGCATCGCCGTCCTGACGCCGGTGGCGGCGGGTGTGCTGGTCGGCGCCCTGTGGGCGTGGATCGCCCCGCCGATCCACGCCGTGGTGGCCCTCACGCGCGCCGGTGAACGGGTCCACGACTATCTCGGCAACGAGTCGCAGCACTTCTTCGACGCGCCCTGCCTGATGCTGGGCCTGCTCACCGTGTCGGCGGTGGTGGCGCCGGCGCTGGCGTGGCAATGGCGCGCGCGCCGGGGGCCGGGCATGGTCGTCGCCTTGGCGACCGGCCTGGTTGCCGCGGCCGCGGTCGCGGCCGCCATCGGGGCGGCGCTTGTCCGAATCAGGTACGGAGCGTTGAACTTCGACGCGGTGCCGCTGCCCAAGGGCCCGTCGGTGGCCTACGTCATCCAGGCGCCCCCGGTCTTCTTCGCAAGCGATCCGCTGCGGATCGCGCTGACGCTGCTGTGGCCCGCCGCGATCGCCGCACTGGTCTATGCGGTGCTCGCGGCCGCCGACGCCCGCGACGATCTGGGGGCTACCCCGCCGCCCGACCGGCCTTCCGATGCGCTCCCGGTGGGAGCGGGCAGCGCCCCGGAAGCGCCCGGGTCATAGCGGGCGGCGGTGAATCCTGCGGCCGAGGATGACCTTGGCCGCGATCTTGGTGAGCCGCGCCATGCCGACGTAGGTCATCGGGTGGAACATCGTCGGCCAGGTGGTCCGGATCAGGTGCTCGGTCAGCGGCCGGCCGTCGAACCGGTCGGTGAGCCAGCGCAGCGTCATCGGCGCCGAGAGCGGATGCAGCAGCATGTGCTCGTTGAACGCGTCCCGGTGGTAGGTCACCTGGGCGCCGCCGGCCGAATAGGCGTCGGCGAGCACGTCGATGTCGTGCACGTCGATGAGGTAGTCGTGGACGGCCTGCACGATCAACACCGGCGGCGTCGGCACCGCGACACCCAGCTTGATGTTCTCGAACACGTGCGTGACCTCGGGCGTCGACAGGATGGCATCGAGCGG
>NZ_LZJB01000008.1:0-10056 GCF_001666895.1 Mycobacterium sp. E3298 | reverse complement strand
CGGGGCGACCATGGGCGCGATGAGCGCGGCCGCGCTGGGCCGGGCGACCCATGCCGGCGAGGACATCACCGCGAAGCTGCGTGACGCCGAGTTGCAGGCGTCGTATCGCTCGGCCGAACATCTGGGATTCGACGAACTCATCGATCCCCGCGAGACCCGTGATGCCCTACTCGGTGCACTGCTTCGCGGGCTGTCCAGCCGACAGGCCGCGGCGGAGCCGGTCAGCCGGACCGTCATCCTGCCCTGAGGTTCTGTCGCGAGCGTGCGTGTTGGTACGGCGACACGCCGCAATCGGCGTACAACTGCGCACCCTCGCGGAGCTAATCCACCGCCCGGTACGCGCTGACGACAGGCTCGAGCTCCTCCGGCGTGGCGCCGTGCATGATCACCGCGTCGGCCCCGTAGTCGAATTCCTTGCGAACACGGTCCGCGCATTGCCGGGCCGAACCGGTGGCCGACGGCTCCAGCCATTCGTCCGGGATCAGCGTCGCGATGTGCTCGATCTGCTCGGCCGTGGCCTTGTGGTCGATCCCGCCCGCGATCGACGTCACCACGGGGTCTTCCCGGAAGCGTTGCAGCACAGCCGGATCCCACTCGTTCGTCCGCACCATCAGGTCGCCGTAGCCCTGCAGATAGGTGGCCAGACGCGCGACAGTCTTCTTGAGCCGCAGCTCCTCGGGCAGGTGATCACCCACCGTGGCGAAGCACGACCACACCCGCACGCTGTCCGGATCGCGGCCGGCCTTCTCCGCCGCGGACTTGACGGTCTTGACGCAGCGTTGCAGCGTCTCGGGCGTGAAGTAGGTGTGCAGGATGACGTCGTCGAACACCCGGCCCCCGAGGTCGAGGGTGTTGGGCCCGAAAGCCACCAGCGCCAACCGGATGTCCTCGTTGAAGTCAGGGTCGAGGAACAGGATCGGGTACTTGCCCATCGGTCCGTCGTGGTTGAAGATCAGTTCGCCATGCCACAGGCGGCGCATGACCTGGGCCCAGTCCTCCATCTGCGCGGTCGTGACCGCCGGTATGCCGAAGGCCCCATAGATCGCCGCGATGCCCCGGCCGATCCCCAGCGTGAAGCGCCCGCCGGAGAGCCGGTGCATGGTGGTGGCCCACGACCCGGTGATCAGCGGGTGGCGGGTGTTGTGATTGGTTGCCGCGGTGGCGATCTGCATCCGGGTCGTCACGGCGCACGCGGCCCCCGTCAGGGATGACGCCTCTTTGACGTTCCAGCGTTCGGAGATGAACGCGGTGCCGAAGCCGAGCTCCTCGCCGCGGCGGGCCTCGTCGATCAGCGTCGCCGGCCCCTCTCCGCCGGCACCCGCCAGCAGGTAGTAGCCCAACTCATCGAGAGTGCGCTCATTCAACTCCAAACTCCTTGCTGGTAGCCGCAATTCCAGACCTCGGTGATCTTTCCGTCGACGACGCGGAACACCTCGATGCTGGCGACGTTGGTTATGGTGCCGTCCTTGGTAGTCATCGACGAGTCGTAGACGATGGCCACGTGCTGGCCGTCGTCGCCGGCGGCGACGACGTTCAGATCGAAGCGCAACGTGTCGAACATCGCCCAGACGTCCCTCACCCGGCTGACCGCCTGTTCGCGGGTGAGTGTGTGCGCCTCACCCACCCCGTGCCGAATCACCTTGTCGGCGAACAGTTCTTCGGCCAGGGTCAGGTTCTGCTCGTTCCAGACGACCAGGTTGTAGAGCTCGACCACCTCACGTGCCGAGCGCGGAGCCCCCATCAGCCGGCCACCTCGCGCAGGAACCCCTCGGTCACCTTCTGCACCCGCCGGGAGAAGATGTGCCCGACGTGGCTGCCGTCATACCAGTACAGCCGGCCACCCCAGCGCTCCTGCAATTCGACCGTGGGATCGCGCATCGCCATCCGGTCGTGCCACGCGCCGACGATGAGCCGGCGATGCGGCGGCGGTGCCGGATCCACCCGCAACGGGTCGATCACCGAGGTCAGCTTCGCCACCTCCGGAGAGGCCAGCAGGTCGCGGAATTCGTCCCGCGACGACCCCCAGCGCCCCAAGTGCCGCGCGATCATCGCGTTCAGCCCCAGGATCGGCGTATACAGCGCCACCGCGTCGACCTGCCTCTCCAGGTGCGACACCAGCGCCGCGACCGGAGTGCCCATCGAAACACCGGCCACCACAACGGCGCTCGCCTGCGGTTGTGCCCAGCGCACCAGCGCTCGGATCTCCGACACCGAGCGCATCATGCCGGCGACGTTGCCCAGGGGGTCCATGTCGGGGTACGCGGGCCATTCCCGGCGCCGGCAGCCGTGACCGGGCTGCACCGGCAATGCGACGTTGAAACCCAATTGGCGATGTATCCGGCCGATGCGGGTCAACAGCAGGTCTTCCGTGCCACCCTGACCGGCGCCGTGCACCCAGATGAGCCACGGTCTTGGGCCATCAGCGTGCCGGCACAGGTGCACCACCGCCCTGGCCGGCCCGCCCAGGCCTTCGGCCTGCAACGTTGGCGGCAACGCCGGATCGTGCTCGAACGCCAGCCGCTCGTAGGCCAAATTACCGACGCGTCGCCGCCGCACGGAGGTTGCGCGCAGCGGCACCGGTTCCCCGTGCGCACGGTCGATGCCCAGGGCCGACAACTCCTCGGCCGCCGCCGTGCAGCCGGACAGCGGCCGCATCGCCGCCGGGCCGCCGCCGAGTAGTGAAAAGCCGCTCAGCACAAGCTCGTCCAACATGACCTCGCCGAACTGCCGCACGCCTCGCGGCGACACCGGAGCCCAGCCGGTCGATTCGTTCAGGCCGGCCACCGTCCGGGGTAGCAGCATGCCGAGCTCGCGGGTCGCCTCCTTGGCGAGCCCCAGTCCGCGCGTCACCTTCGACATGGCGTGCGGTCGGAGACGCCGGCGCCGATGACGACGACGTCGACCCGGATGTCAGCCGCTTCAGTCACTTCACTCCTTGCCGTGCACGGACCGGACTGCTGAAATCTATACTGTAACGGACTTAGTATCAGGCAATCGGAGGCTGCAGCGTGAAAGTCCCCTTCACCTGGAAGGTCACCGGGTGGTTCATGGTCGGGTGGTCCCCCGAGTTCCCCGTCGGCGAGGTGCGGCCGCTGAAGTACTTCGGTGAGGACCTGGTCGCCTACCGCGACGAATCCGGCGAGCTGCATGTCCTCGAAGGGCACTGCAAACACCTCGGCGCCCACATCGGCCACGGCGGCAAGGTGCTCGGCGACTGCGTCGAGTGTCCCTTCCACGGCTGGCGCTGGGGTCCGGACGGCACCAACCGGTACATCCCCTACCAACCGGACCGCCCAAACCGCGCCCTGCGGCTGCGGGTGTACCCGGTGTGCGAGCAACACGACTGCGTGTTCATCTGGCACCAGCCCGACGGCAAGGAGCCGCAGTGGGAGATGCCGGACATCTTCGGAAAATTTCCGCAGTTCGAGACCGACCCGGCGGCCTACTACCGCGCGTATCCGGAGTTCTCCCGGCGCACCGAGCGCGAACCGGTGCATCCGCAGATCGTCGCGGAGAACGCCCCCGACAGCGCCCATTTCGAATACGTGCACCACGCCACGGTGACCCCGAGGGTGCTGGACTGGAAGATCGTGGATCACGAGTGGCAGTTCGTGGCCGGGTGGCCCGACGCGCGCAGCGACGACCCCGACGACCTGGCGCTGCGGTTCCACAGCCACCTGTTCGGCCTGGGCGGGGCGATCAGCGTCTTCGAGGGGGCGCAGAACCATCGGCTGATCTTCACCTGCACGCCGGTCGACGACGAGTGTTCGGACCTGTTCTACTCGATCTGGTGGCCACGGGTCCCCGGCGACACCGCCGACGTACCGCAGGGCAAGCTGCGCGACATCATCAAAAAGCAGTTCCTGTCCACCGTGTTCGACGATCTGCAGATCTGGCGCTACCAGAAGTACGTGGAGAACCCGGCGTTGTCCAAGGCCGACGCGAAAGGGTATATGGCACTGCGGAAATGGGCCAGACAGTTCTACGAAGTGCCGGCATGACACCGAAACTCGCCGACATCGCGGCGCCCGCGCGCACCGCGATCGTCACGCAGGAGTGCCAGGGGGCGGTCATCGGCCCCGACGCCGGTTTGGCGATGCTGGCGCAGGAGGCACGCCGGGTCGCGCTGCCCAATATCGTCCGGCTGCTGCCGGCGGCCCGGGCGGCCGGGGTACGCGTCGTGCACTGCCTGGTGCAACGACGCCCCGACGGGCTGGGCTCCAACCACAACGCCAAGATTTTCGCCATGGGGCACGGCCAGGTCGACATCGCCCCGGGCACCCCGGGGGCGGCCGTGTTACCCGAATTAGGGCCGGAGCCAAGCGATCTGGTGCTCAGCCGCTGGCACGGCGTCGGGCCGATGGGCGGCACCGACCTGGACGCGATCCTGCGGAATCTCGGGGTGTCGACCATCGTCGTCGTCGGGGTGTCGCTGAACATCGCCATCCCCAACGTCGTGATGGACGCGGTCAATGCCGCCTATCGCGTCATCGTTCCCCGGGACGCCGTTGCCGGCATACCCACCGAATACGGAGAGGCCATCATCGCCAACACACTGTCGCTGCTCGCGACCATCACCACCACCGACGAGTTGCTCAGCGTGTGGACGCGGCGATGACCGACACCGCACCCGGGGTTCGCGGCGGATTCCCCGACATCAAGCCGGCCGAACACGCGCCCCCCGGGCTGGGCCGATTCGTCGCCGCGACGCGCCGCCTGCAGGATCTGACCCTCGCCAGCAACCCGGACGCCGCGGCATGGACCGCCGCGGCCCGGCTCGTCGAAGACGCCTGCGCCCTGCTGGACGGCCACCAGGTGCCCGAAGGCATGGCGCCGGCGGGCCGCGTCATCGAACTCCCCGGCCTCGGCCACCCGCTCTTGCCACCCTGGACGATCTCAGAATCCGGTCCGGATGGCGTCACGATGGCGGGCCACTTCACCCGCGCGCATGTCGGCGGAAACAACGCCGTGCACGGCGGCATGATCCCGCTGTTCTACGACTGGCTGTTCGGGATGGTGGTCTCCACCGCCGGCACTCCCCCCACCCGGACCGCGTACCTGCATGTCGACTACCGAAACATCACGCCGATCGACGAGCCGCTGAGCGCCCACGGCAGCATCACCGACATCGAGGGCAGGAAGATCTTCATCTCCGCTACGATGACGGCCGCTGATGGCACGCTGCTCACCGAGGCCAACGGCCTGATGGTCCGCCTCCTCCCCCACCAGCCATGAGAGGCCTGATGTCCGACACAGCAACACAATTCACCGTCCCCGCCGTCGCGGCGGCCGTTGCGGCCGCGATTCCCGACCGGGAGCTGCTGATTCAGGGTGAACGGCGGTACAGCTATTCACAGGTGATCGAGCGGTCCCACCGCCTCGCCGCTTACCTGCATTCCCGCGGGCTCGGGTGCCACACCGAACGCGCCGGCCTGCCGGGCCACGAGACCGGCCAGGACCTCCTCGGCATCTACGCCTACAACGGAAACGAATTCGTCGAGGCGTTGCTGGGCTCCTTCCAGGCCAGAGTCGCCCCGTTCAACGTCAACTTCCGATACGTCAAGAGCGAGCTGCAGTATCTGTTGGCGGATTCGGGGGCGACCGCGCTGATCTACCATGCCGCGTTCGCGCCACGGGTGGCCGAAATCCTGCCGGACCTCCCGCAGCTGCGGGTTCTGATTCAGATCGCCGACGACTCCGGCAACGACTTGATTTACGGCGCAGTGGATTACGAGAGCGCCCTCGCGTCCTGCGCACCCGAACCGCCACCGGTGCAGAATTCACCGGACGACCTCTACGTCCTGTACACCGGCGGGACGACGGGAATGCCCAAGGGCGTGCTGTGGCGCCAGCACGACATCTTCATGACCTCTTTCGGCGGCCGCAACCTGATGACCGGCGAGCCGTTCGGGTCCGTCGAGGAGATCGCGGCCGGCGTGCTGGCGGGCCCCGGCACCAAGTTGATGATCCTGCCCCCGCTGATGCACGGCGCGGCCCAGTGGAGCGTGATGACGGCCATCACCACCGGGCAGTCTGTCGTCTTCCCCTCGGTCGTCGATCGTCTCGACGCCGACGAGGTGGTCCGCACCATCGAGCGCGAGCGCGTGAGCGTGGTGACGGTGGTCGGTGACGCGATGGCCCGCCCGTTGGTCGCCGCCATCGAGAAGGGGATCGCCGACGTGTCGTCGCTGGCCGTGGTGGCCAATGGGGGCGCGTTGCTCACCCCGTTCGTCAAGCAACGGTTGATCGAAGTCCTGCCGAACGCCATCGTGGTCGACGGTGTCGGGTCCTCCGAAACCGGCGCGCAGATGCACCACATGTCCACTTCCGGGGCGGTGTCTACGGGCACTTTCAACGCCGGACCGGACACGTTCGTGGCGGCCGAGGATTTGGCCACCATCCTGGCGCCCGGCCACGACGGCATGGGCTGGCTGGCGCAACGCGGTTACGTCCCACTGGGCTACAAGGGCGATGCCGCCAAGACCGCCAAGACATTTCCGGTCATCGACGGAGTGCGATACGCGATTCCCGGCGACCGGGCCCGTCACCAAGCCGATGGCAAGATCGAGCTGCTGGGCCGCGATTCGGTGACGATCAACTCCGGCGGTGAGAAGATCTTCGTCGAGGAGGTCGAGACCGCGATCGCGTCGCACCCCGCGGTGGCCGACGTGGTCGTCGCCGGACGGCCCAGCGAGCGGTGGGGGCAGGAGGTCGTCGCCGTCGTCGCGCTGGCCGAGGGCGCTCATGCGGACGCCGAGGAGTTGGTCGCCCACGCCGGGCAATCGCTGGCCCGCTACAAGCTGCCCAAGGCGATCGTGTTCCGGGCGGCAATCGAGCGCAGCCCGTCGGGCAAGGCGGATTACCGGTGGGCGCGCGAGCAGGCGGTGAACGGCTGACAGCGAAGGTCGACCGCCGCTTGGCGCCGTCCGTCGCGGTCTCCACCGCAAATGCGTTGACAATGACCTGATTTGATCGCTGATTGTCTCGAATTCGTCCCGGGCGGAGCGATTGTTGAACCGCTCCGGAGGTCTACGCTCGACTGCATGACCGGCCCCGACGGTTTTCATCCCGACTTCACCCCCAATGCCCAGCAGCATGTACCGCGCAATCGCGTCCGCCACGTCAAGTCAACCGAACTTGATGGCACCACAGCGCAGACGGACGGCATGCAGCGCTTCGCCGCGTTGAGTGGATCCACGGTGGGTAGCGAGAAGCTGTGGATGGGAGAAACCTTGGCGTCGCCGGGCAGCGCCTCGGCCAACCACCACCACGGTGATTCCGAGACGATGATCTACGTCCGCAGCGGCCATCCGGAGTTTGTGTTCTTCGACGGGGAGCGCGAGGTTCGGGTCCGGACCGATCCCGGCGATTACGTCTTCGTACCCCCACATCTGCCCCACCGTGAGGAGAACCCCGATCCAAACACGCCGGCGGAGTTGGTCATTGCCCGCAGCAGCCAGGAGGCGATCGTCGTCAATCTGCCGGCGCTGTATGCGCTGTAGCGGTCTCCACCCGCGCTCGCGGCCCAGGGCTCAGCGCGGGATCTCGGTGTAGTGGTGTTCCTCGTAATCGGACTTCAAGTATCCGTTGACGGTGTCGTTGAAGTCGATCCAATGTGACGTCTTGCCATGGGCGTTAAGGCTCTCTTGCGAGGCCCAATGTTCGACGAGGACGTAGCTGTAAGGATCATGGGCGTTGCGCCACAGTTGATACAGGCTGCAGCCGTCTTCCTTGTTGGACTCGACCACCATGTGGTTCAACAGCTTCAGAAACTCGGCTTCGTGCGCTTGCGCCACGTCGAAGAAGACATTCAAGATGATCATGCCGCGCGTCCCTTCGTACCGCCGGTTGTCTCGATGAATTCGCGCAGGCACGACAGGAGCGTCTCGGGTTGTTCCTCGGCGATCCAGTGTCCCGAATCTTGGATTGGCCGGACCGTGACGTTGTCGGCGACCTCCGAGAGCATGGCCTCGGCGATCGGTACGAAGAAGCTCGCGGTCCCGCCGAGTCCGAGAACTGGCAGCGTGAGCTTGCCCTGCTCCGCCAGAATGCGTCGGTTGTCGGACGCGTCCTGCTCGAAGGCGCGGAACAGTTCAAGGCCCGCACGCATGGCTCCGGGGGCCGTGTAGTCAGCCACGTACCGCTGCGCGTCCGATATCGAGATCGCGTCGGGATTGGCGCTCAGGCGCTGGTAGAACGAACGTAGATAAGGGAATTCGCTGCCAGCGATCAGAGTCTCGGCGACGTTGTCGGCCGCGCCGTGTAGGTGAAAGTGCCAGAGTCTATTTGAGCTGTAGTTGGTGGTGGCCACGCTCTCATACGCATTGGTCCCCGGGATCGGCGCCTCCATGAGCACAAGACGTTCGACGCCGGTCGAGTACAGGCAGGCGTAGGCGTAGGCGACCATCAGCCCGAGGTCGTGGCCTACCAAGGTGATGGGCTGCTGCACACCGAGATGGTCGAGCAGGGCCTTGATGTCGCCTGCCATGGTTTGTTTGTCGTAACCGCCGGCGGGCTTGGATGACCCCCCGGCGCCTCGGTAGTCGGGAGCGACGACAAACCAGCCGTCCTCGTGCAAGGGCCCCATGACATGGCGCCATTCCCACCAGGTTTGGGGCCAGCCGTGCAGCAGCACCAAGGCCCGATCGTCGCCACCGTGACTCGGCGGGGTGCCCACGGTCACGTAATGGATCCGGACATCCGCGTGGTCGAACATGTTGTGGTTGAACGTGGGCATCGCTGTCCCCCTCCACGGTAGAAGGCTGCTACGGAGGCCTTCCGGACTCTTGAAGGCGATGGTAGAAGCGCTCGCGTTTGGTTAATCGCTCCTGGCTGGAATCGATCGGTGATTGACCAGTTCTCCTCGACGGCACGCCGAACACCATCGGGCCACGGGCTCCGAGGAGCGGCATTCCGTGTTAGCGGAATGCCGGGGACACCGCGGCGGGCGACGCGTGCGACGGCGCCTGGCCCGACGCTTGGCGGCCTCGCGGGTCCGGTTTTAGGATTGCGATCACGCAACGGGAGCGCTCACCTGCCAGGTGAAAGGAAGTCTTCCCCATGGCCATCGTCCTCGATACCGACGCCGTCGACCCGGTGGAACGCTCCGATTACATGCATTGGGCCATGGGCGCGGCCATGGTGTCCGTCGAGTGGCATTGGGTGGAAGACGGCCCGGGCGCGACCGCTCATGGGCTGGTCACTCCGCTCGGTGACCTGACCGTCTGTGTCGGAGAGACGACCGCCAACAGGGTGGTCCGGACACCAGCGCTGGCGCGCGATGGCGCCGAGCCCACGGTCTTCGTCAATCTGCAGCTCGCCGGTACCGCGATGGTGGTGCAGGAGGACAGGGAGGCGGTTCTGCACCCCGGTGCGATGGCGCTGTACGACTCCAGCGCCCCCTACACACTGCTCAACGCCGAGGGCATGGGCGGGGAGTTCTTCCAGATCCCCCACTCCGCGCTCGCTTTGCCGACTGAACTGATCCGCAAAGCGTGCGCCGTGCCGCTTATCCCTGAGCATCCGCTGGCCACGTTGACCTTCGATCACCTCCGGCGTGTGGCCGCCGATCCGAGCCTGTTCACCGCGGTCAACGGCGATCTCGTCGCGCACCCGAGCATCGAACTGCTTCGCGCGGTGATCACGACCCAGTTGGGCTATGCAGAGCGCGCGGCCGAACCCCTCGCCAACACGCTGGTCGTCCGGATTCTGGACTACGTGTCTCGACATCTGCGTGATCCGGAGCTCAACGCCGAACGCATCGCCGCGGCACACTTCGTCTCGGTGCGGCATCTGTACAAAACGTGCGCCGACGCCAACATCAGCCTGGCCGAGTACATCCGTACCCGGCGGTTGGAAGCCGCGCGCCACGAGCTGGGCCGGAGCGACGCGACGGTGACCATCGCCAGTGTCGCGCGCCGGCACGGATTCTCCGACATGTCGAGTTTCAGCCGCGCCTTCCGCGCCGCATACGGACTGTCCCCGCGGGACCCTTACTGCGGTGTGGCAGAAGAAAACTCCGTCTCAGCGCCGGCACGCAGGCGGTGACCGCGCCAG
>NZ_LZJB01000007.1:0-2880 GCF_001666895.1 Mycobacterium sp. E3298 | reverse complement strand
CCCGCATGCGCGTGCCGCGGTCGCTGATGGCGTCGATTGGAAACGACGCGATAGCGGCCACGGCGAAAAGCAGTGCGCTGCAGCAGAAATACGGTCAGACGATCGAGCAACCGGCGCAGCCCCAGGCCGGTGCGCCGGATCCTCAGGCCCAGCCGCCGCAGGCCCAGCCGCCGCAGGCCCAGTCCGACTACCCACCCGTCCCGGCGAACGAGCCGCCGCCGCCGATGCCACAGCCGGCGGAGCCGAAAGGCCCCGCCATGTGGGAGGAGGTGCTGAGTAACCCGACGGTGAAAAGCGGCATCAACACGGCGATACGCGAGATCACCAAAAACATCTTCGGCACCGGCCGCCGCCGCCGGAAGTAGGGGCTAGCTGCCGCCCAGCTTCTTGTAAAAGCTGCCGACGATGGGCGCGACGATAGCGCGCGGGGCGTACCCGCTGGCCACCGACATCGCCTTCGACGTCAGGCCCGGAACCACCCGCATCTTGTTGCGCGCCAAGGCATCCAGCGACACCTGGGCGGTGTGTTCGGTGGAGATCCACAGGAATTCCGGCACCAGCCGCTCGACCAGCGACCGTTCGGCGTCGTCGGGCAGGTCGGTGCGCACGGGTCCGGGAGCCAGCAGCGTGACGTGCACGCCCGAGTGGCGCAGTTCGCCGCGCAGCGACTCGCTGAAGGTGTTCGCGAACGCCTTGCTGGCCGCGTAGGTGGCGTTGTAGGGAATCGGCGAATTGCCCGCTGCCGAACCGGAAATCAGGATCCCGCCGGCCCTGCGCTCGACCATGCCGGGCAGCACCGCCAACGTCAGGTCGTGCACGCCCAGCACATTCAGCTGCAGCTGGGCCTTCTCGCCATTGGGATTCAACGTCGCCACCGGGCCGAAGGTCGCGGTGCCGGCATTGGCGCACAGGATCGAAATGGGCCGGGCGGCCAGTTCTTCGCACAATTTCGCCCGTTCGCCAGGATCGGCGAGGTCGGCGGGGCGCACGTCGACCGTGACGCGGTACTTGTCGCTCAGGCGCGCGGCCAGTTCGTTGAGCAGGTCTTCGCGTCGCGCGGTGACGATCAGGCTGTGTCCGCGCGCGGCCAGTTCGGTGGCCAGCGCCTCGCCGATGTTCTGCGAGGCTCCGGTCACAACGGCACGCGCGTCTGGGCTGGGCGCGGGGATCGGCATGAGCCAATCGTAGACAGCGAGCGCGGCGCAGTCGGGCGCGGCGGGTCGGCTGCCAAACACATTGCAGCGATCGCGAGCGCGGCGAAGCCGGGCGCGGCGGGTCGGCTGCCAAACACATAGGCTGCCGGGCATGGGCCAGCCGTCGTCGCGTTCACTCACGCCGGTGCCGTCCCGGGTGGTGGCGTGGGCGCTATGGGATTGCGGCTCCACCGGCCTGAACGCGATCGTGGCAACCTTCGTCTTCTCGGTGTATCTGACCACCAGCGTGGGGGTGGGCATCTCCGGCGCTACCACGCCGGCAAGCTGGTTGGGGCGCGCCGCCGCCATCGCCGGGTTGACGGTCGCGCTGCTGGCGCCGGCCGTCGGCGTGTGGGTGGAGTCCCCGCATCGCCGGCGGGTGGCCTTGAGCGTGTTGACCGCGTTGGCCGTCGCGCTGACGTGCGCGATGTTCTTCATCCACGACCGCCCCGGCTACCTGTGGGCCGGGCTGGTGCTGATGGGGGCTACGGCGGCCTGCGGCGACCTGGCCAGCGTCCCGTATAACGCCATGCTGCGCCAACTTTCGACGCCGCAGACCGCCGGCCGGATTTCGGGTCTGGGCTGGGCGGCGGGTTACGTCGGCAGCGTCCTGCTGTTGCTCGTGGTCTACAGCGGATTCATCTCCGGGCGGGGCTCCGGGCCGGATGCGACGCGTGGGTTCTTGCGGGTGCCCATTCACGACGGCCTTTACGTCCGCGAGGCGATGTTGGTCGCGGCGGCCTGGCTGGCGATCTTTGCCTTGCCGTTGTTGTTCGTCGCGCATCGGCTTCCCGACTCGGGCGAGATCTACGAGCCGACGAGCATGCTCGGTGGTTATCGCAAGCTGTGGAGCGAGGTCTCCGCGGAGTGGCGGCGAGACCGCAATCTGGTCTACTTCCTATTCGCCAGCGCACTTTTCCGAGACGGGCTGGCGGCGATCTTCGCGTTCGGCGCCGTGCTCGGCGTCAACGTGTACGGCATCTCGCAGGGTGACGTGCTGGTGTTCGGTGTGGTGGCCAGCGTGGTGGCGGCGGTAGGGGCGGTCCTGGGCGGGTTCGTCGATCACCGGGTCGGGTCGAAACCCGTCATCGTGACTTCGCTGGCCGCGATCGTCGTCTTAGGGCTCACCCTGATGCTGCTGTCCGGTTCGGTGGCGTTCTGGATCTGTGGGCTCCTGCTGTGCATGTTCATCGGGCCGTCGCAGTCGTCCTCGCGTGCCCTGCTGCTGCAGATGGCCAAACACGGCAGGGAAGGCGTCGCCTTCGGCCTGTACACGATGACCGGGCGGGCGGTCGCGTTCGTCGCGCCGTGGCTGTTCTCGGTCTTCGTGGACGTATTCGGCGCCGTGCGCGCCGGGCTGGGCGGCATCTCACTGGTACTGCTCGCCGGTCTGCTGGCCATGCTGGCGGTCCGGGTTCCGGCCCGCGGCGCCCTCGCGGCCGAACCGTCGGGGGGCGGTTAGCTCCTCGAGTCGCAGATCGTCAGGCCCACGCCGACGCGCTTGCTCATCTGGACACCGTCGACGGTGACCGAGCACGTGACGTTGTGGCCGATGTTGACGACCGTGACGTTGGCCGGGTGCACCGCCGCCTTGGACAGGCTGACCTCTTTGGTCCACGGCAGCGCGACGTTGAATTCGGTTTGGATCAGGTCGCCGGTGTCGATGTACATGATGCTGATCGCCCTG
>NZ_LZJB01000006.1:0-898 GCF_001666895.1 Mycobacterium sp. E3298 | reverse complement strand
TCCCGCGACACCCGGAAGTAGTGCCCGGTGCTGCTGTCGGTGCACGTCATGCCCGACGGCTCGCTGTCGCAGGTGATCGTGCCCGCGGACTGGGTCTGGCCGTAGTCGAGGGTCGGCTCGCCGGCGAAGCGCAGGGTGTCGCCGTGGCAGTGGATGGCGGCCGGCTCGCCCAGGTTCAACACGAAGCGGTTGCCCCAGGCGAGATGCTTGCCGCACTCCGGTGGCGGCGGTGGCTGGTAGTCGAAGTCGCTGATGTCGCACGCCACACCGAAGCCGCCATCACGCAGGTGACGTCGCCCGAGGGCGACTGGAAGTGGTAGAGCGGGTCCGCGTGCGCCGGGCCCACCGCGGTCGCGGCCGCCAGGAGCGGAACCGCGGCGACCATTGATGCCTTCATGATGACGTTGTAATCCTTTTGGGCGGCCAGGTGAAGGCCCCCGCGCAAACTCATTTCGGGATTATCGGTCCGGTCCACCGGCGCACAGGCTTACGCTCAGCAAATGATGAGGACCCTCGCTGTCGCCGCCGCGACGGTCGCGGCCGCCACCGTGATGCCGGCGACCGCGCACGCGGACACCCAGAACTTTCAATCGCCGTCCGGCAACATCTACTGCGTCCTGGGCGGCTTCGGTGTGGCGTGCGACATCAGCGACTTCGACTACCAGCCACCGCCGCCACCGGAGTGCGGCAAGCATCTCGCCTGGGGCAACCGCTTCGTGTTGAACCTGGGCGAGCCGGCCGCCATCCACTGCCACGGCGACACCCTGCGCTTCGCCGGCGAGCCGACCCTCGACTACGGCCAGACCCAGTCCGCGGGCACGATCACCTGCGACAGCGAGCCGTCGGGCATGACGTGCACCGACAGCAGCACCGGGCACTACTTCCGGGTGTCGCGGGA
>NZ_LZJB01000005.1:0-8489 GCF_001666895.1 Mycobacterium sp. E3298 | reverse complement strand
GCTCATGTCGGACTTCTTCAGCTTCACGGTGACGGTGCGGGCGCCGCGCCCGTCGCGCAGCAGGCGCTGATGCGCGTGCTCGGCGATCGGGTCGATCGCCTCGCGCAGCTGCTCCAGGGTGGTCAGGTCGACCGCGAAGGTCGATTCGGAGCTGATCTGCTTGGCCTCGGCGCGCTCGGCGACCGGGCGGTCGTCGATGCCGCGGGCGAGGCGGTGCAGCGCCGGGCCGATCGTCGCGCCCAGGATGTTGGCGGCCTCGGCGTCGGTCAGCGCGGCCAGCTGGCCGATGGTCTCGATGCCGAGCCGGTTGAGCTTCTCCTCGGCGACCGGACCGATGCCCCACAGCCGCCGCACCGGCAGACCGCCGAGCAGCGACCGCTCCTCGGCGCGCGAGACCACCCGAATTCCGTCGGGTTTCGCCAGCCCGGACGCGATCTTGGCGATCTGCTTGCCCGAGCCGGCGCCGACCGACGCGATCAGGCCCGTCTCCTCGCGCACCCGTCGCCGCAGGCCCTCGCAGAATGCCTCGACATCCTCGGCGGACGCGCCCGCGAGGCCGGGCGGTTCGCCGAAGCCCTCGTCGAACGACAGCTGCTCGACGACCGGCACCACGCTGCGCACGGTGTCGAAGACCCGCCGGCTGGCCACCCCGTACACCACCCCGCGCGGCGGCAGCACCACCGCGGTCACACCGATCAGGCGGCGGGCCTGGTGCATCGGCATGGCAGAGCGGGCGCCGTATACGCGGGCTTCGTAGCTGGCCCCGGCCACCACACCCCGCCCGCCCAGGCCGCCGACCAGCACCGGCCGGCCCCGCAGCGTCGGCCGGGTGAGTTGTTCGACCGAGGCGAAGAACGCATCCATGTCCAGGTGCAGCACCCAACGGGACTCCACACTTCGGAATGCTATTGGTCTAGCGTCGAGAGGTATGGAGCCTCACGGCGCCGACGCACCGAGGTCTCGGTGGGAGCGCCTGCGCCACCAATGGGACCAGCGGCTGCAACCCGGCGAGCAGGCCACGGTGCTGGCCTGGACGTCGTTCACGCTCACCTTCGCCGGCCTGCGGGCGCTCACGCACTGGATCCGCGCCGGCCATGGCCCCTCGGGTGGTGGTATGTCCATGGGCGGGAGGCACTTTCACCACTACAACATCGGCATCGGGATGCTGGCCACGGTCGGCGCTGTGGGTCTGCGCGGAACCGACAAGCAACGGCGGCATCCCGCGGCGGCGGTCGCGTACGGCGCCGCGAACGCGATGATCGTCGACGAGCTCGCCCTGCTCTTGGACCTCAATGACGTCTACTGGGCAAGCGATGGCCGCGAGAGCGTCGACGTCGCGGTCGGGCTCATTGCCACAGGCGCGACCGTCGTGGCGGGCATGCCGTTCTGGCCGCACGCCCACCGCGCGCTGCGCTCGCGATCGGCCCGATAGCGCCCCGCTCGCTCAGGGATGCTGCAGCGGCTGCGGGTGGATCGGCTGCGGGTGAACCGGCTGTTGCGGGACCGGTGGGTGGCAGGCGTAACACTGGATCGGCCCGTGGCCGCTCGGCGCGGGCTGACCGCCGCCCTGTTGCTGACCGCCGCCCTGCTGACTGCCACCTTGCTTGGGCGGCACCCATACCGGAACGGGCACGGGCACGATGACCGGCGGGTTGTTGACGGTCACGTCGGGAGGCGGTGCCGGTGGGCCCGGAGCGGCTGGGGGCGCCGCGGGTGCCGGCGCGGGCACGATCACGACGGGCGCATCCCCACCGCTGACGGCCCCGGGCGCGACGTGCCCCGCGTCCGGAGGGGAGGCCGGCGGGGCCGGCGGGGGCGCCACCGCGCTGGGCGCCTGCGGCAGCACCGACCCGACACTGGAATTCGGAACCACGACGGCGGGCCTCTGCTCCTTGGCGCCGGACCCGTCGATCAGCACCAGGCCCAGCCCGGCGACCGCTCCGAGCGCCGCGACCACGGCCCCGGCCACCAAGGCGTTCGTTCCCCTCGGGCGCGGCTTCGCGGTCACGGCCGTGGCCGGAGAGTCCTCAGGCGCGACGGGCCCGGACAGCGAGCCGTCCTCGAGCTCGGGGTCGCCAAGCGGGCTCGACGCCCACGCCTCGGCCGTGGTGAGCTCCTCGTACGGGGTGGCGGCGAAGGTCGTCGACCGGAAGTCTTCGATGATGCTCATGGCGTGTTCCTTAGCTGTGCTCGCGGCCCCGGTGGGCCGCCGTCACAGGTAGGAGCGGCCGGCCCGGGCGGCGCGGACACTTTTTTCGAGAAAAAATGCGGCGAATACCTCATGCGCCGAAGCGGCGCGCTGGTGCACAGTAGGTGGGCGAGCGCTCGGGAATGGGACGTGAAAGGACTGCCGTGTCGTTGTTGGGAACCCTGAAGGCGGCGCGGGCCGAGGCACGGCGCGCCAGAGACGCCGAGTTCGCCCGCCTGGTCGCATTGCCGCCGACGGAGGAGCTGGCCGCGCAACTCATGGCCGCATTCGGGCCCGACGGGCCTAAGCGCGGCAAACCGTTGACGGAGTACGACTTCATCAAATGGGTGCTCCGCCGGGCGGAGTTCACCTCCCGCGGCCAGCGAGCCATGAGCTTCAAGAAGCTGGTCGGGCCCGTGCGCGAGGCCCTGCAGGTGTTGGAGCACAGCGAACTGGTCTACCTGAGCGTCGGGGGCGAGGGAAAGCTCGACAACTGGCATCCCACCAATCGGGGAATGGTCGCGCTGGACGAAGGGTACGACGCTGTCGCGCAATGCATCTCGGCCCGACGGTTGGGGCAGGACGGAACCCGATGAGCCGAGGGGCCGGCGCCACCGAGGCCGAATTGTTGGGATCGGGAGCGCGGCCGCGACGGTTCGCTGGCATAGCGATGCAGACCACCGCCCAAGGGCACCCGCGAAAGGAACGATCATGAAGTTCAGGGCCCGCGCGCAGCACGACCCGGCGCTCAACCAGCAGGCCGCCGCCGTGGCGGCGGAGATCCTGCGTCAACCGGTCGAGGCCGCCACGCGATGCGAGCAGACTTCGACCAAAGCCATGCAGATGTATCCGTCGGCCGGGGGCGAGGTGAATTGGCGAAGCGTGCCCAACGGCACCGGCCTACCGAAGAGTTTCATCCTGGCGGTCACCGCGTCTGGCGTCTACGCGCTCGAAGACAAGCAGCACCGCGGCGTCCTGGTGCCCGGCAACGTGCTCAAGACGTGGGATCGCTCGGGTTTTCGGGCCCAGGCCGGCAACGACGTGGCGGCCAGGGCGCGCGGGCTGCCCGACGACCGGCAGATCATCACCCTATGGCTGCCGATCGACGGCGACAGCGGCCGGGTGGCGCAGCAGATCGCCGCGCAGCGGGCGGCTTCCGGCCAGCGCATCCCGGGCCTGCCGCACGCCTTCGTCATCGCCAAGGACGAGTCGGGCCAACGCATCATCGACGCGCTGGGCGCGGCGGCGCCGCCGCAAGGTGCCGGGCCGAACATCGTCATCGGCGGCCGGCGGCTCGAAGACATCGTCGCGGGCGCCGCCCCGCAACGCCCGGCCGCCGAGCGCCTGCGCGAGCTCGAGGAGCTGCGCGCGGCCGGGGCGATCAGCGACGCCGATTACGCCCGCAAGCGGGCCGAGATCATCGCGGCGATCTGAGTCGCGAGGGCCGCTGGGCGCGGGCCCCGGGGGCGCCGCCCGCCCGCGGCACGTCGTTGCGCCGTTGCGCGGGGCGCGCGGGCAACCCCGGCTATGCCGGTGCTGTTGCTCGTTTCCTACCGCCACGACGAGAACGGCGAAGACCATACCCGCGGATCGCCTTCATGTGCCCCTGACGGGGGCTACGCCTTGGCGATGCTCACCCGCACGCCGTCGCCGATGTCGGCGCCGTCGGCCGGTTCACCGAATTCGAAACTGGTGGCCAGGATTTCGCCGGCGATCAGGTCGCGGTGGGTGCGCGCCCAGTCGGCGCGCTCCGCCGGCACCGACATCACCACGCTGATGCGGTCGGACACGTCCAGGCCGGTCGACTTGCGCAGCTCCTGCAGTTCGCGGATGCGGTCCTTGGCCCAGCCCTCGGCCTCCAGCTCCGGTGTCACGGTGCCGTCCAGCACCACCAGCCCCGCCCCGTCGGGCAGAGCGGCAGTGAACTCCGGGTCGGCGGCGACCAGCCGGGAGCTGTACTCCTCGGGCAGCAGCACCGCGGGACCCGCGCTCAGGGTGCCGTCGGGGTTGACCACGCCCTCCCCCGCCTTGACCGCCTTGATGGCGGCCTGCACGTCCTTGCCCAGCCGCGGCCCCGCCACGCGGGCGTTGACCGTGAGCTCGAAGGAGCCGTAGGTGTCGATCGCGTCGGTCAGCTCGACGCTCTTGACGTTGAGCTCGTCGGCGATCAGGTCGGCGAACGGCTCCAGGCTGTGCGGATTCTCCACTGCCACAGTCAGTTTCGGCAGCGGGAGGCGTACGCGCAGCTTCTTGGCCTTGCGCAGCGACGAGGCGGCCGAGCACACCTCGCGCACCTGGTCCATCGCGGCGACCAGGCCGGGGTCGGCGGGCAACGCTTCGGCGTCCGGCCAATCGGCGAGATGCACCGAGCGCCCGCCGGTGAGGCCGCGCCAGATGATCTCGGTGACCGACGGGAGCAGCGGCGCGGCCAGCCTGGCCGTCACCTCGAGCACGGTGTGCAGGGTGTCGATGGCGTCGGGGTCCTCCTCCCAGAACCGCGAACGCGACCGTCGCACATACCAATTCGTCAGCGCCTCGGTGAACTGGCGCAGGTGCTCGCAGGCCCGGGAGATGTCGCAGCTGTCCATCTCACGGGTGAGGTTGTCGTGCAGCTCGGCGAGCTTGGCCAGGATGTAGCGGTCCAGCACCTGCCGCGAATCGGTGCGCCAGGCACCGGCTTTGGGCGCGTAGAGAGCCAGGAAGCTGTAGGCGTTCCACAGCGGCAGCAGGACCTGGCGCACGCCGTCGCGGATGCCCTGCTCGGTGACGATCAGGTTGCCGCCGCGCAGGATCGGCGACGCCATCAGGAACCACCGCATGGCGTCGGAGCCGTCGCGGTCGAACACCTCGGACACGTCCGGGTAGTTGCGCAGCGACTTGCTCATCTTCTGGCCGTCCGACCCGAGCACGATGCCGTGCGCGACACAGGTTTTGAACGACGGGCGATCGAACAGCGCGGTGGCCAGCACATGCAGCGTGTAGAACCAGCCGCGGGTCTGCCCGATGTACTCGACGATGAAGTCGCCGGGATAGTGGCCGTCGAACCAGTCGCGATTCTCGAACGGGTAATGCACCTGGGCGTACGGCATGGAACCCGAGTCGAACCACACATCGAGCACGTCGGGGATGCGCCGCATGGTGCTGCGGCCGGTCGGGTCGTCGGGGTTGGGGCGGGTCAGCTCGTCGATGTAGGGCCGGTGCAGGTTGGTGGGGCGCACCCCGAAGTCGCGCTCCAGCTCGTCGAGGCTGCCGTAGACGTCGATGCGCGGGTAGGCGGGGTCGTCGGACTTCCACACCGGAATCGGGCTGCCCCAGTAGCGGTTTCGCGAGATCGACCAGTCGCGGGCACCCTGCAGCCACTTGCCGAACTGGCCGTCCTTGACGTGTTCGGGATACCAGGTGATCTGCTGGTTGAGCTCGACCATGCGGTCGCGGAACGCGGTGACCGCGACGAACCACGACGACACCGCCCGGTAGATCAGTGGGTTGCGGCAGCGCCAGCAGTGCGGGTAGGGGTGCTCGTAGGTTTCGTGGCGCAGCAGCACGGCACCGTTGGCGGCCGCCGGGCCGCTGCCGTTCTTCAGGTCGCGGATGATGTGCGGGTTGGCGTCAAAGACGCGCTGCCCCTGGTAATCCGGCACCGTGGCGTCGAAGCGGCCCTTGGAATCGACCGGCGTCACCGGCACGATGCCCACCTTGTCGGTGGTAGCCATGTCGTCCTCGCCGTAGGCCGGGGCCATGTGCACGATGCCGGTGCCGTCCTCGGTGGTGACGAACTCCCCGGGCAGCACCTGAAAAGCCTTGGGGCTGTCCATGAAATACGGGAACGGCGGAAGGTAGCGCGTGCCCAGCAGGTCGGCGCCGGAGTAGGTGCCCAGGATCTCGGGCTCTTCCCCTTTTTCGAAGCCGAGCTCGCGGGCGTAGGCGGCCAGCCTCGGCTGCGCCAGCACGAACCGGTGGTCGCCGGAGCGGACCTCGACGTAGGTGACGTCGGGGTTGACGGCGACCGCCAGGTTCGACGGCAGCGTCCACGGCGTCGTCGTCCACACCAGCAGGTGCGCGCCGTCCAGCGCGCCGCCGACCACCTTGAAGCCGACCGTCAGAGCCGGGTCCTGCCGGCTCTGGTAGACGTCGTCGTCCATGCGCAGTTCGTGGTTGGACAACGGGGTTTCGTCGCGCCAGCAGTACGGCAGGACCCGGTAACCCTCGTAGGCAAGCCCCTTGTCCCACAGCTGCTTGAACGCCCAGATCACCGATTCCATGTAGGGCAGGTCGAGCGTCTTGTAGTCGTTGTCGAAATCGACCCAGCGGGCCTGACGGGTCACGTACGCCCGCCACTCGTCGGTGTAACGCAACACCGACGCGCGGCACGCGTCGTTGAACGCGGCGATCCCCATGTCGTCGATCTGCGATTTGTCGTTGATCCCGAGTTGCCGCTCGACCTCGAGTTCGGCGGGCAATCCGTGCGTGTCCCAGCCGAACCGGCGCTCCACCTTGTAGCCGCGCATGGTGCGGTACCGCGGCACGATGTCCTTCACGTAGCCGGTGAGCAGGTGCCCGTAGTGCGGCAGCCCGTTGGCGAACGGCGGGCCGTCGTAGAAGACGTATTCTTCGGCGCCGTCGCGGTTGGCGATGCTGGCGCGGAAGGTGTCGTCCTGCGCCCAGTAGTCGAGGACTTCCAGTTCCAGAGCCGGGAAGTCGGGTGGGCCGCTCGCCGGCTTGGGATAAGCCCGGGCTTGCGCGTTCTCTGTCACGGTGGCGTCGTCTCCTGCGTGCCTATGGTCAGGCCGGGGACGACGACGCGCTGTCTGCGCGAGCGCCGCGGTACCACCCCGCTTGCCACGCCGTCGCGTGGCCGCTCGTTGGAGGCTGTGACGGGCCCGCCCGTTCGGTTCTACTGAGCCGGTTAGGGAAAGAGGCCGGCTGTTCTTCCGAAGGCTCCCCGGTGATGCCGGATCGACGCCGATGGCCCGATTCTACTCAGGCGAATCGCCCCAACGGGCTACCTGGCCTCAGGAAACACCTGCGGCCGGGTAGCCCCTTGGAGCCTTGGTTGGTCGCTGCCCATGGGAATCAGGCCTGGATTTCGAGCACACCGGCCCGCAGCAGCGCCGCGTACAGGTGGCGCAGCGGGATGCTCAACAGGCGGGTGGCGCCCTCCACCAACGGGTCACCCACGACAACGTGCGGCGGGTTGCCCCGGCGGCTGACCTTCTTGGGCGCGGGGGCCCGGGTCGTCTCGACGTCGCGCACCACCGTCAACTTGCGGGTGGGCGCTGCGGTTACCACTTCGTCGTGCAGAGCTGCGGTCATGGTCGTCTCCTGACGGGTTCGAACGGGGGACTGATTGGATGGACGTGCCCCGTCCCGTAGCGGTTCCGATCCCAGAACGCTTGGCCGATAAGCCAGTTAGCGTGTGCGACGCCTCAGCCGAGGACGCCGTGCCGGAGACCGGATCGGGACGAGACGGAGTTCGGACTTCGATCCGGACTATCGCTGGAACTCATGTGTCCCTCACCTCCTCGCGGTCACGACGCGTGCGGTGTGTCCGCACACGATTGCGCGCAGCATGAGGAGCAGAAACCCGACGACCGTCGGCGATCCGCACCCCTCTCGTCAGAGCTTTGGCACCACACGACGTGTCCGGTTGTCCGGAAGCCACCTGGGCTCAACCCTTAAGCCGGGAGGAGCTGTCCTGACCCGGGGCGTCTTTCGACGTTCGGGGTCAGTGGCCTGTATTCGTGTAGACGCCTCACCTAACGAGGTGCATACCCGACCGATAATGCACGACGGGTCCGATGGGGTCAAACTCATCGGCACGGGGTTTCGCAATCTTTACGGTTCTGTGCGGCGGCCCCACAGGTTTCTGCCAGGATCACCGCCCTGACCTGGGCGTACGACTCGGCCGCTGGACATCTGTTGTTCATTTCCGGTTTGCCGGTCGGGTCGTGGCGGCCGGCAAGCCCGGGGCGCAAACGCGCGTGCGTCCAGGGCGGGGGTCGTCGGCGTGTCGCCGCCGTGGGCGCACACCGAAAGCCGTGGGCGCACTCGCGAAACGGCGCCGGCGGGCGTCACCGCTCGACGAGGCCCTCGAGCCGCCCGATGGTGTCGATGAACTCCTCGACCATGTCGAGCACCACCGTTCGCGCGGGGCGAACCCGGTCGAGCGATCCGACCACCTGGCCGACGAAGTAGGTGGCCAGCTCGCGCGCCTTCGCCCCGGGGTGCGCGGCCGCGGCGTTGATGCGCACCTGCGGCTCGGTGACCAGGGCGGTCTGCAGCGGCATGCCGAGCGGGTCGG
>NZ_LZJB01000004.1:0-5253 GCF_001666895.1 Mycobacterium sp. E3298 | reverse complement strand
GCGTGCATCGTCGCCGCGCTGTTCAATGGCGCGGCTTCTCCTCACGCCGCCGTGCGGCGTGCATCGTCGCCGCGCTGCACGGTGACCGGGTCCCCCGCTAGGTTGGGGGCTGTGGCGACCCGCATCGTGATCCTCGGTGGCGGCCCGGCCGGTTACGAAGCCGCGCTGGTGGCCGCCACCTCCCACCCCGACACCACGCACGTCACCGTGATCGACTCCGACGGCATCGGCGGCGCGGCCGTGCTGGACGACTGCGTGCCCTCCAAGACGTTCATCGCCTCGACCTGGCTGCGCACCGAGCTGCGCCGGGCACCGCGGCTGGGGTTCGACATCGACATCGACGACGCCAAGATCTCGCTGCCGCAGATCCACGCCCGGGTCAAGCAACTCGCCACCGAGCAGTCCGCCGACATCACCGAACAGCTCCTCGGCATGGGCGTGCACGTGGTGGCCGGTCGCGGCGAGCTGATCGACCCCACGCCCGGGCTGGCCTGCCACCGCGTCAAGGCGACCGCCCCCGACGGCAGCAGCAGGGAGTTCGAGGCCGACGTCGTGCTGATCGCGACCGGCGCCAGCCCGCGGGTCCTGCCGTCGGCCCAGCCCGACGGCGAGCGCATCCTGACCTGGCGGCAGCTCTACAACCTCGAGGCGCTGCCCTCGCACCTCGTCGTGGTCGGGTCGGGCGTCACCGGCGCCGAGTTCGTGCACGCCTACACCGAGCTGGGCGTTCCGGTGACGGTGGTCGCCAGCCGGGACCGGGTGCTGCCGTACGAGGACGCCGACGCCGCGGCGGTGCTGGAGGAGGCGTTCTCCGAACGCGGTGTCGAGCTGGTCAAGAACGCGCGAGCGCAGTCGGTCACCCGCACCGAGGGCGGCGTGCTGGTCACCCTGGCCGACGGGCGCACCGTCGAGGGCAGCCACGCCCTGATGACGATCGGTTCGGTGCCCAACACCGGCGGCCTCGGCCTGGACCGGGTGGGCATCGAGCTGGGCCGCGGCGGCTACCTGACCGTGGACCGGGTGTCGCGGACCTCGGTGGCCGGCATCTACGCCGCGGGCGACTGCACCGGCCTGCTGCCGCTGGCGTCGGTGGCCGCCATGCAGGGCCGGATCGCGATGTACCACGCGCTGGGCGAGGGCGTCAGCCCGATCCGGTTGCGCACGGTGGCGGCGACGGTCTTCACCAGGCCCGAGATCGCGGCCGTCGGCGTGCCGCAGACGATGATCGATGACGGGTCGGTGTCGGCCCGGACGATCATGCTGCCGCTGCGCACCAACGCGCGGGCCAAGATGTCCGGCTTGCAACAGGGTTTCGTGAAGATGTTCTGCCGAAAGTCCACCGGCGTGGTGATCGGCGGCGTGGTGGTGGCCCCGATCGCCTCCGAGCTGATCCTGCCGATCGCCGTGGCCGTCCAGAACCGCATCACCGTCAACGAGCTGGCCCAGACGCTGGCCGTTTACCCGTCGTTGTCCGGATCGATCACCGAGGCCGCTCGTCGCCTGATGGCGCACGACGATCTGGACTAGCCTGGTTTCGACACCGTCCTACTGGCGAGTAACCGGGTGAGGAGTCCTCTGCCGTGACCGATCCGATGCACGCGCCCACCGAGTTGGGCTCGCCGGCGTCCGTGCTGGGACCGCAGCACCGCGAGGTGGCCTGGGAGCGGCTGGGCACCGAGCAGTTCGACGTCGTCGTCATCGGCGGCGGCGTGGTGGGGTCCGGCTGCGCGTTGGACGCCGCCACCCGCGGCTTGAAGGTGGCGCTCGTCGAGGCGCGCGATTTCGCGTCGGGCACCTCAAGCCGCTCGTCGAAGATGTTCCACGGCGGGTTGCGCTATCTCGAGCAGCTGGAGTTCGGGTTGGTGCGCGAGGCGCTCTACGAGCGCGAGCTGTCGCTGACCACCCTGGCGCCGCATCTGGTCAAGCCGATGCCCTTCCTGTTCCCGCTGACCAACCGCGTGTGGGAACGGCCCTACGTCGCCGCGGGCATCTTCCTCTACGACCGGATGGGCGGCGCGAAATCCGTTCCCGCGCAAAAGCATTTGACCCGGGCGGGCGCCTTGCGGTTGAGCCCGGGCCTCAAACGCAGCGCGCTGATCGGCGGAATCCGTTATTACGACACCGTCGTCGACGACGCCCGGCACACCATGACCGTCGCGCGCACGGCCGCCCACTACGGCGCGGTGGTGCGCTCCTCGACCCAGGTGGTCGCGTTGCTGCGCGAGGGGGATCGGGTGACCGGCGTGCGGGTCCGCGACTCCGAGGACGGCGCCGTCACCGAGGTCCGCGGCCATGTCGTCGTCAACGCGACCGGGGTGTGGACCGACGAGATTCAGGCATTGTCCAAGCAGCGCGGGCGGTTTCAGGTGCGCGCGTCCAAGGGCGTGCACGTGGTGGTGCCGCGCGACCGCATCGTCAGCGACGTCGCGATCATCCTGCGCACCGAGAAATCGGTGATGTTCGTCATCCCGTGGGGCAGCCACTGGATCATCGGCACCACCGACACCGACTGGAACCTGGACCTGGCCCACCCCGCGGCCACCAAGGCCGACATCGACTACATCCTGCACACCGTCAACACCGTGCTGGCCATCCCGCTGAGCCATGCCGACATCGACGGCGTCTACGCCGGGCTGCGGCCGCTGCTGGCCGGCGAGAGCGAGGAGACCTCCAAGCTGTCCCGCGAGCACGCCGTGGCGGTGCCCGCGCCGGGCCTGGTGGCCATCGCCGGTGGCAAGTACACCACGTATCGGGTGATGGCCGCCGACGCGATCGACGCCGCGGCCCAGTTCGTCCCGGCCCGGGTGGCGCCGTCCATCACCGAGAAGGTCAGCCTGCTGGGCGCCGACGGCTACTTCGCGCTGGTGAACCAGGCGGAACACGTTGCGGCGCTTCAGGGTTTGCACCCCTACCGGGTGCGGCACCTGCTGGACCGCTACGGCTCGCTGATCGGCGACGTGCTGGGCCTGGCCGCCGACAACGCCGACCTGCTCAGCCCGATCAAGGAGGCGCCGGGCTACCTCAAGGTGGAGGCCCTGTACGCCGTCACCGCCGAGGGGGCGCTGCACCTGGAGGACATCCTGGCCCGCCGTATGCGCATCTCGATCGAGTACTCGCACCGCGGCGTCGACTGCGCCCGCGAGGTCGCCGACGTGGTCGCCCCGGTGCTCGGCTGGACGACGCAGGACGTCGAGCGCGAGGTGGCGAACTACTGCGCCCGGGTGGAGGCCGAGATCCTGTCGCAGGCCCAGCCCGACGACGTGTCGGCGGACGAGTTGCGCGCGAGCGCCCCGGAGGCGCGCGCCGAGATCCTCGAGCCGGTGCCGCTGAATTGAGGCCGGCGCCCCTACCCGTGCGGGACGGGCTCGGCCCGGCCCGGGTGCGGCTGCGCGGGGGACCGGTGTTCGCGGAGCTGACCGACCGGTTCGGTGCGCGGGCCGTGAGCGGACCGGTCGTCGACGCCGACGGAATGCCGATCGACGAGGCGACCGTCCTGCTCGCCGGGTCGTACGTGTTTCTGTACCGCGAACTGCCCGACGAGGTGCCCGTCCCCTTTGAGATCCCGGTGCTGCATCGCGACGCGGACATCGTGGTCGTCGACAAGCCGCACTTCCTGTCCACCATGCCGCGCGGGCGGCACGTGGCGCAGACGGCGCTGGTGCGGCTGCGCCGGGACCTGGGCCTGCCGGAGCTGAGCCCGGCCCACCGCCTCGACCGGCTGACGGCGGGGGTGCTGGTGTTCACCGCCCGCCGCGAGGTGCGCGGCGCATACCAGACGCTGTTCTCCCGGGGGTTGGTGCGCAAGACCTACCTGGCGCGCGCCGCCGTCGACCCGTCTTTGGTGTTGCCGCGCGTGGTCCGGAGCCGAATCATCAAGCGCCGCAGGGTATTACAGGCTACCTGCGAACCCGGGCCGCCCAACGCCGAGACACTGGTGGAACTCGTCTCCCCGGACGGCCTCTACCGGCTGACCCCATGCACCGGGCGCACCCACCAACTGCGCGTGCACATGAACTCGCTGGGGGTGCCGATCGACGGGGATCCGTTGTATCCCAACATCATCGACGTGCCGGCCGACGACTTCAGCACGCCGCTGCGGTTGCTGGCGCAGCGCATCGAGTTCGACGATCCGGTGACGGGCGCGCGGCGCGCGTTCGTCAGCCGGCGACCGGGACCGTAATTTCGCTCGGTCTGATCGCTTGCCGGGCGCGCATTCCGGGTGGACAGTCGTACTGAAACTTCGAACGCATCGGAGGGCGCCGGTGGAAATCGTACCGTCGGGCCCGGGCTTCGCGGCGGAAGTGCGGGGAGCCAGCATTCACGACGTCGCGGCATCGCAAGTCGCATACGCGGCGATACGGGCGGCGTTCGAAGAGCATTCGGTCCTGGTGTTCCGCGATCAGGACGTCAGCGACGAAGCGCAGCTCGCCTTCTCCCGCCGCTTCGGCCCGCTGGAGGTCACCAAGGTCGGTTCGGAGGGGCACGGCACCAACCTCGTGATCCTCAAGACCCTCGACGAGACGGGCAGCGTCGTGCCAGAAGGCCACCGCCTTGCCCTGGAGAACAAGGCCAACCAGCTCTGGCACACCGACAGCTCGTTCAAGCGCGTGCCCGCGCTCGCCTCGGTGTTGTCGTCGCGCGTCATTCCGGGCCATGGGGGTGAGACCGAGTACGTCTCCACCCGGCTCGCCTTCGAGCGGCTCGATCCGGCGTTGCGACGCCGGCTGGAAGATTGCTTCGCCTGGCACGAGTACGCCTATTCGCGCGGCAAGATCGCGCCCGAACTGGCCGGCCCGGCCGAGCGCGCGGCGCTGCCGCCGCAATGCTGGCGTCTGGTCTGGCGGAACCCGGTCAACGGCCGCAAGGCGCTGTATCTGGCCTCGCACGCGTACGCGATCGAGGGCATGGCGCCGGAGGCGGGGCGGGAGCTGATCGCCGGGCTGACCGAAGCGGCGACCGCCCAGGAGGCTCGCTACGCGCACGCGTGGCGCGAGGGCGACGTGGTGATGTGGGACAACCGCGCGATCATGCATCGCGGGCGGCCATGGCCGGCGCGGGAGCCGCGCTTCATGGTGCGGACCACGATTTCCGCGACAGCCGCCGACGGGCTGGAGGCCATGCGGTTGTCGTAGCCGGGTGGCATACTCGAATGTATGTTCGATTCGAGGGTGCCGTCGGCGGAGTCGATCGCCGCGTTGGATGAGCACTTCGAGCGGCGCTATCCGTCGGTGACGCCGGAGTCCTCGGCGTTGC
>NZ_LZJB01000003.1:0-1167 GCF_001666895.1 Mycobacterium sp. E3298 | reverse complement strand
CTCGGCCCACCCGCGCTGATCATTTCGCTGCTGTCGTTCTCCCGGAACACGCTTATCTCGATGGCCGTCGCGGCGGGGGCGGCTCTGTTGGTCAGCCTGAGCGTGCCAACCCTGCGCCGGACCGCCGTTGTCACCGCGATCTTCGCGGCGGTAATCGCGGTGACGGTGCCGGGATTGCTGTTCTTGCTGCACGGTTCGCAAGCCGGCGCGTGGCTCGCCGACCAGCTCACCGCCTTCAACGAGCGGGTGCTCGGCGGGGTTTCGTCGAGCGCGCTCGCCGTGGACGAATCGGCGCTGGAGCGGCTGCGGGAGAACTCCCTGCTGAACCGCTCGATCGCTCAGGCGCCCGTATTCGGCCATGGCCTGGGTTACGCGTATCAGCCGCCGAAAGGTGACGACGAGTTTTCCGCGAAGTTCTATCCCGCCTACTCGCACAACTTCTATCTGTGGTGGCTGGCGAAGGCGGGCACGGTCGGGATGACGGCGTTCGTCGTCTTCGCGCTGATCCCGTTGATCCAAGCGGTGCGCTGCCGCACCGCGGCGGCGAAGGTCAGCGTGGCGGTCAGCGCCGGCCTCCTCGCAATATCCTGGGTCTGGCCGTTGCCCGAGATGCCATCGGACGCCTTCGCGCTGGGCATCGCGCTCGGTTCGGCGATGGGGTTCGCCGGCTTGCGCGGCAGGGAGCGCGACGCCAACCCCGCGGTCAACCCCGACGCGGCCGTACTCACGGCACCGTCCGGAGCCCACTGAAGTGGGCACGACGAGCGGCCGACCGGTGTACTTTGACGCCGTGGCCAATCACCTTGGGAGTTAGCCGAATGCGAAATAGCTGCCTGTTCGACCATCCCCGCCACGCGCCGCTGTGCGATCTCATTTCCGGACTGCGATGATCTCCGTCATTCATGTCGGGCCGGGCATCTACAGCTTTGGCGGGACGCAGACCGTGATTCGAGTCATCCGGGACCACAAGATGGGCGCCGACGACATCCGCGTCCTGTCGACGTGGGAAGGGCGGCACCACGCGAAGAACTTCGTGCTGACCGCGCGCGCGGCGGCCGTGCTGGCCCGGGCGCCCCGCACGACGATCGTGCACTTCCACATCTCAGACGGCGGGGCGTGGCTGCGCGAAGGATCGCTGATTCGCCTGGCCAAGGCGCGGGGCCTGCG
>NZ_LZJB01000002.1:0-3063 GCF_001666895.1 Mycobacterium sp. E3298 | reverse complement strand
TTCGTCGCGATGGGCTGGGAATTGGCCGAGGGTCCCGAAGTCGAGACGGAACAATTCAACTTCGACGCCCTGAACTTCCCGGCCGACCACCCGGCGCGCAGCGAGCAGGACACGTTCTACATCGCGCCGGACGATTCCCGGCAGCTGCTGCGCACCCACACCTCGCCGGTGCAGGTGCGCACCCTGCTGGCTCACGAGCTGCCGGTGTACATCATCTCCATCGGCCGCACGTTTCGCACCGACGAACTCGACGCCACCCACACGCCCGTCTTCCATCAGGTCGAGGGGCTGGCGGTGGATCGCGGGCTGTCCATGGCGCACCTGCGGGGCACCCTCGACGCGTTCGCCCGCGCGGAGTTCGGCCCCGAGGCCCGCACCCGGATCCGGCCGCACTTCTTCCCGTTCACCGAACCCTCCGCCGAGGTCGACGTCTGGTTCGTCGGCAAGAAGGGCGGCGCGGGCTGGGTCGAATGGGGCGGCTGCGGCATGGTGCACCCGAACGTGTTGCGGGCCGCGGGGATCGACCCCGAGGTGTACTCCGGGTTCGCGTTCGGGATGGGCCTGGAACGCACCCTGCAGTTCCGCAACGGCATCCCCGACATGCGCGACATGGTCGAGGGCGACGTCCGGTTCTCCCTGCCCTTCGGGGTGGGTGCCTGATGCGCATCCCCTACAGCTGGTTGCGGGAGATCGTGGCAGCCGGCGCCCCGGACTGGGACGCCGCCCCCGCCGACCTCGAACAGACGCTGGTGGGCATCGGCCACGAGGTCGAGGAGGTCGTCACGCTCGGCCCCGTCGACGGGCCGCTGACCGTCGGACGGGTGGCCGGCATCGAGGAGCTGACCGGGTTCAAGAAGCCGATCCGCGCCTGCCGGGTCGACGTCGGCGAGTCCGAGCCACGCGATATCGTTTGCGGTGCAACGAATTTCGTCGTCGGCGACCTGGTGGTCGTGGCGCTGCCGGGCACCACGCTGCCCGGCGGGTTCGCCATTACGGCGCGCAAGACCTACGGCCGCGAGTCCGACGGCATGATCTGCTCGGCGGCCGAATTGGGTTTGGGCGCCGACCATTCCGGCATCCTGGTGTTGCCGCCGGGCACCGCCGACCCGGGCGCCGACGGCGCCGCGGTGCTGGGGTTGGACGACGTGGTCTTCCACCTGGCGATCACCCCCGACCGCGGCTACTGCATGTCGGTGCGCGGGCTGGCCCGCGAGATCGCCTGCGCCTACGGCCTCGACTTCGTCGATCCCGCAGACGTGAAGCAGTTGCCCGCCAACGGCGAGGCCTGGCCGTTGACCGTGCAGCCCGAAACCGGTGTCCGCCGGTTCGCCCTGCGCCCGGTGACCGGCATCGACCCCGCCGCCGTGTCGCCCTGGTGGCTGCAGCGGCGGCTGTTGCTGGCCGGCATCCGCGCGGCCTCCCCGGCGGTGGACGTCACCAACTACGTGATGCTCGAGCTCGGCCACCCGATGCACGCGCACGACCGCGACCGCATCTCCGGGGGCCTCGGCGTGCGGTTCGCCCGCCCCGGCGAGACCGTCGTCACCCTCGACGACGTCGAGCGCCGGCTCGATCCGGCCGACGTCCTCATCGTCGACGACCGGGCGACCGCGGCGATCGGCGGCGTGATGGGCGCGGCGAGCACCGAGGTCCGCGCCGATTCCACGAACGTGCTACTGGAGGCCGCCGTGTGGGACCCGGCCGCCGTCTCGCGCACGCAGCGCCGTCTGCACCTGCCCAGCGAGGCGGCCCGGCGCTACGAACGCGGGGTGGACCCGGCGATCTCGGTCGCCGCCCTGGACCGCTGCGCCGCGCTGCTCGTCGACATCGCCGGGGGAGCGGTGTCGGACGAGTTGACCGATTGGCGGGGCGAGCCGCCGACCGACGACTGGTCGCTCCCGCCGATCCGGATCCCCGCCGACCTGCCCGACCGCGTCGCCGGGGTCGCCTACCCGCCGGGCACCGCGGCGCGGCGGCTGGCGCAGATCGGGGCCTCGGTGAGCGATGACGGCGAAACGCTGATCGTGACGCCGCCGAGCTGGCGGCCCGACCTGGTGCAGCCCGCCGACCTCGTCGAGGAGGTGCTGCGCCTGGAGGGGCTGGAAGCCATCCCGTCGGTGCTGCCCGCCGCTCCGGCGGGCCGGGGCCTCACCGCGAGGCAGAAGCGTCGCCGCGCCATCGGCAGATCGCTCGCCCAGTCCGGCTACGTCGAGATCCTGCCGACGCCGTTCCTGCCCGCCGGCGTGTTCGACCTGTGGGGCCTGCCGGCCGACGATCCCCGGCGCTCGACCACCCGGGTGCTCAACCCGCTGGAGGCCGACCGCCCGCACCTCGCGACCACACTGCTGCCCGCGCTGCTGGAAGCGTTGGTGCGCAACGTGTCCCGCGGTCTGGTGGACGTCGCGTTGTACGCGCTGGCGCAGGTTGTGCAACCGACCGAGCAGACCCGCGGCGTCCAGCCGATCCCCGTGCACCGGCGGCCCACCGACGAAGAGGTCGCCATGCTGGACGCCTCGTTGCCCCGGCAACCGCAGCATGTGGCCGTGGTGCTGGCGGGACTGCGGGAGCGGCGCGGCCCGTGGGGTCCCGGCCGCCGGGTCGAAGCCGCCGACGCGTTCGAGGCGGCCCGCATCATCGCCCGCGCCAGCGGGGTCGAGGTGAGCCTGCGGGCGGCCCAGCACCTGCCGTGGCACCCCGGCCGCTGCGCCGAGGTGCTCGTCGGGGAGACGGTCGTCGGCCACGCCGGCCAGCTACACCCGGCGGTCATCGAGCGCTCCGGACTGCCCAAAGGCGCCTGCGCTGTCGAGCTCGACCTCGACGCGATCCCGATCGTCGAGGCGCTGCCCGCACCCAGGGTGTCGCCCTTCCCGGCCGTCTTCCAGGACGTCAGCCTGGTGGTGCCCGCGCACGTGCCGGCTCAGGCGGTGGCCGACGCCGTCCGGGAGGGCGCCGGCGAGCTGCTGGAAGACCTGCAACTCTTCGACGTCTTCACCGGCCCGCAGGTCGGGGAGGACCGCAAATCGCTGACCTTCGCGCTGCGGTTCCGGGCGCCGGACCGCACCC
>NZ_LZJB01000001.1:0-8805 GCF_001666895.1 Mycobacterium sp. E3298 | reverse complement strand
CGCCACCCAGCCCGTCTGCGCCCCGCGCGGCGGCATGCTGGGCCGGCCCGGGCCGCACCGCCGCTACGCCGCGCAGACCTCGAACATCTCCTACGGCCCGGGCGGCCGCGACAATCTGCTCGACGTCTGGCGGCGCCACGACCTCGCACCGGGGCGGCGGGCGCCGGTGCTGATCCAGGTTCCGGGCGGGGCGTGGACCGTCGGCGACAAACGGGTGCAGGCCTACACGCTGATGAGCCGCATGGCCGAACTCGGCTGGATCTGCGTCTCGATCAACTACTGCAAGAGCCCGCGTGCCACGTTCCCCGCGCACCTCATCGACGTGAAGCGGGCGATCGCGTGGGTCCGCCAGAACATCGCGGACTACGGCGGCGACCCCGACTTCATCGCGATCACCGGCGGGTCGGCCGGTGGACACCTGGCCTCCCTGGCGGCGCTCACCCCGAACGACCCGGCGTTTCAGCCCGGGTTCGAAGAGGCCGACACGACGGTCCAGGCCGTAGCCCCCTACTACGGCGTGTACGACTTCACCGACTTCGACAACATGCACCCGCTGATGCTGCCGTTCCTGGAGCAGTTCGTGCTCAAGGCCCGCCACGGCGACCAGCCCGAGCGGTTCGAGGCGGCGTCGCCGGTGTCCTACGTGCACGGTGAAGCGCCGCCCTTCTTCGTCCTGCACGGCGAGAAGGACGAAGTGGTGCCCAGCGGCCAGGCCCGAACCTTCTGCGCGGCGTTGCGCGCGGCCGGCGCCGCGACGGTGGCCCACGCCGAGCTCGCCAACGCGCACCACGCGTTCGACATCCTTTCGACGGTCCGATCGCGGCTGGCCGCCGACGCCGTCGCCGATTTCCTTGGCGTCATCTACGGCCGGCGCGTCAGCTCGCTGCTGGACACGGTGCCGCTGACCGCCACGTCGGCCAGCTGAGTCGCCATCGCCGTACGGCCCGACCGCTCCTTTCACCAGCGCGGCAACCCGACTAGCGTTGTGGTGGCAATTGGGTGGGTGGGTCCTAGGCAGGAGGCTTGATCGACGGTGACAAGGTTGGCGCATCGGGCGGATGGCGATGACTGAGTCCGAGGTCGTGAAGTTGTCCGACCAGCTGGGACCGGTCGACTATCTGATGCATCGGGGCGAAGCGAATCCCCGGACCCGCTCGGGGATCATGGCGCTGGAGCTCCTCGACACCACGCCGGACTGGGACAAGTTCCTGACGCGGTTCGAAAACGCCTCCCGGCGGGTGTTGCGGTTGCGGCAGAAGGTGGTCGTGCCGACGCTGCCGACGGCGTCACCGCGGTGGGTGGTGGACCCCGATTTCAACCTCGAATTCCATGTGCGCCGCATGCGGGTGGCCGAACCCGGCACGCTGCGCGACGTGTTCAACCTCGCCGAGGTGATCCTGCAGTCGCCGATGGACATCTCCCGGCCGCTGTGGACCGCCACCCTGGTCGAGGGTTTGGCCGGCGGAAAGGCCGCGACCCTGCTGCACGTCAGCCACGCCGTCACCGACGGCGTCGGCGGGGTGCAGATGTTCGCCGAAATCTATGACCTCGAACGCGATCCGCCGGCCAAACCGACGCCCCCGCTGCCCATCCCGCAGGACCTCACGGCCAACGACCTGATGCGGCAAGGCATCAACCACCTGCCCACCGCCGTGGTCGGTGGCGTCCTGAGCGCCGTGTCCGGGGCGGTCTCGGCGGCCGGGCGGGCGGTCCTGGAACCGGGCGCCACGGTGTCGGGGATCGTCGGCTACGCCATGTCGGGGATGCGGGTGCTCAACCGGGCGGCCGAGCCGTCGCCGCTGCTGCGGCGGCGCAGCCTGGCCACCCGCACCGAAGCGATCGACATCCCGCTCTCCGATCTGCACAAGGCCGCCAAAGCCGGCGGCGGATCGATCAACGACGCCTACCTGGCCGGCCTCTGCGGCGCCCTGCGGCGCTACCACGAGGCGCTCGGTGTGCCGATCAGCACGCTGCCGATGGCGGTCCCGGTGAACTTGCGGGCCGACGCCGACACGGCCGGCGGCAACCGGTTCACCGGTGTCAACCTGGCCGCGCCCGTCGGCACCGTCGATCCGGTTTCGCGGATGAAGAAGATCCGCGCGCAGATGACGCAACGCCGCGACGAACCGGCGATGAACATCATCGGTTCGGTCGCACCGCTGCTCAGCGTCCTGCCGACCGCGGTCCTCGAGGGCATCACCGGCTCGGTGATCGGATCTGACGTGCAGGCCAGCAACGTCCCGGTGTACCCCGGGGATACCTACATCGCCGGTGCAAAGGTGTTGCGGCAGTACGGCATCGGCCCACTGCCGGGCGTCGCGATGATGGTGGTGCTGATCTCGCGGGGCGGTTGGTGCACCATCACCGTGCGCTACGACAGGGCGTCGGTGCGCAACGAACCGCTGTTCGCCCAATGCCTGCTCGAGGGCTTCGACGAAATTCTGGCGCTCGCGGGTGATTCGGCACCCCGCGCGGTGCCCGCCTCGTTCGCCGAACCGGCGACCTCCGCACGGACGGCGTCGGGCTCATGAGCGCCGCGAAAGACCAGGGAGCCGACGGCGGCGCGACCGGGGACATGCGGCTGCCGGGCTCGGTCGCCGAAATCATGGCCAGCCCACCGGGTCCCAAGATCGGGGCGTTCTTCGACCTGGACGGGACGCTGGTGGCCGGGTTCACCGCGGTGATCCTCACCCAGGAGCGGCTGCTGCGCCGTGACATGGGGGTGGGCGAACTGCTCGGCATGGTTCAGGCCGGCCTGAGCCACACGCTCGGGCGCATCGAGTTCGAGGATCTCATCGGCAAGGCCGCCGCCGCGTTGGCCGGCCGCTTGCTCGACGATTTGGAGGAGATCGGCGAGCGACTGTTCGTACAGCGGATCGAGTCGCGGATCTACCCGGAGATGCGCGAGTTGGTCCGGGCGCACGTGGCGCGTGGCCACACCGTGGTGCTCAGCTCGTCGGCGCTGACCATCCAGGTCAACCCGGTGGCGCGGTTCCTCGGTATCTCCAACATGCTCACCAATAAGTTCGAGACCACCGAAGACGGCATCCTCACCGGCGGCGTGCAGAAGCCGATCCTGTGGGGGCCGGGCAAAGCCGCTGCGGTGCAACGGTTTGCGGCCGAGAACGGCATCGACCTGAAGGACAGTTACTTCTACGCCGACGGGGACGAGGACGTCGCGCTGATGTATCTGGTCGGCAACCCGCGGCCGACCAACCCCGAGGGCAAGATGGCCGCGGTGGCCAAGCGCCGCGGCTGGCCGATCCTGCGGTTCAACAGCCGGGGTCCGGTCGGTCTGCGCCGCCAGATCCGCACCCTGGCCGGATTCGGTTCGATGTTCCCGGTCGCCGCCGGCGCCGTGGGCATCGGCGTGCTGACCCGGAATCGGCGCCGCGGCGTCAACTTCTTCACCTCCACCTTCTCGCAGCTGTCCCTGGCGATCGCCGGCGTTCAGCTCAACGTCATCGGCCAGGAGAACCTGACCGCACAGCGGCCCGCGGTGTTCATCTTCAATCACCGCAACCAGGTCGACCCGGTGATCGCCGGGGCATTGGTGCGCGACAACTGGATCGGCGTGGGCAAGAAGGAGCTGCAAAAGGACCCGATCATGGGCACGCTCGGCAGGCTGCTCGACGGGGTGTTCATCGACCGGGACGACCCCGCCGCGGCCATGGAGACGATGCACGAGGTCGAAGACCGCGCCAGGAAAGGGCTTTCGATCGTGATCGCCCCGGAAGGCACCCGGGTCGACACCACCGAGGTCGGGCCGTTCAAGAAGGGGCCGTTCCGCCTCGCCATGGCGGCCGGGATCCCGATCGTCCCGATCGTGATCCGCAACGCCGAGCTGGTCGCCGCCAGGAACTCCACGGTCATCAACCCCGGCACGGTCGACGTCGCGGTGTTCCCGCCGATCTCGGTGCAGGACTGGACCGTCGAGAATCTGCCGGAGCGCATCGCCGAGGTCCGGCAGCTGTATTTGGACACGCTGGCCAATTGGCCGATCGACGAGCTGCCCGAGGTCGACCTGCACGCGGAGAAGAAGTCGTCTGCAAAGACCAAGGCGCCCGCGAAAAAGACTGCGGCTAAAGCCGGTTCGAAGTCACCGGCAAGAAAAGCGCCGGCGAAGAAGGCCGCCTCGAAATCCAAGCCGGCCAAGGCGGATCCCCACGAGTCTCAGGCCGTCCTCAAAGACGGTGAGGCGCAACGGCCCGCCCAGGCGGCCGCCGGTGCCGAGCCGCCGGAATCCCCGCCCGAAGGGCGGCCGTGACCGAACCGGCCGCGGATACCACCGCGGTGCTCACCGGCCAAGACTCGCTGGTATTGGCGTCCATGGCGTCGCCGGTGGAGAGGGAACTGGTGACGGCCTGGATGGCGCAACAGCGCGCCGACCGGCCCGAGGCGAGATTCGACGTCCTGGAGCTGCCGCCGCCCAACGCGCCGGCCGGCGCGCTCGCCGCGCTGATCGAGCAGCTCGAGGCTGCCAACGACGCCAACGACGACCGTGCGGTCGTGCCGGTGCGGGTGTTCTGGTTGCCGCCGCCCAATCGCGGCAGGATCGCGAAGCTGGCCGGCCTGCTGCCCGGCCGGGACCCCTACCATCCCAACGAGCGTCAGCAACTGCAGATCATGCGCAACGCGCCCCAGCGGGCGCGAGTGGTGGCAGGCGAACCGGCCAAAGTCTCCGAACTGCGCCAGCAGTGGCGCGAGATCACCGTCGGGGAGAACTCGTGCGACTTCGCCCGGTTCGTCATCCGCCGCGCTCTGCTTGCGCTGGAACGCGTCGAGTACCGAATCCTGGGGCCGCAGTACAAATCTCCGCGACTGGTGAAGCCGGAGATCTTGGAGTCCAGCCGATTTCGAGCCGGGCTGAAGACGATCCCCGGCGCCACCGTCGACGAAGCGGGCGAGATGCTCGACGAACTCGCCACCGGCTGGAGCCGGGTGTCGGTCGACCTGGTCGGCGTCCTGGGGAGGGCGCTCAGCCGCGGATTCGACCCCGAGATCGACTACGACGGCTACCAGGTCGCCGCGATGCGCGCCGCCCTGGAAACCCACCCCGCAGTGCTGTTGTTCTCGCACCGCTCCTACATCGACGGCGCGGTGGTGCCGGTGGCGATGCAGGAGAACCGGCTTCCGCCCGTGCACGTGTTCGCCGGCATCAACTTGTCATTCGGTGCGATGGGGCCGCTGTTGCGCCGGTCCGGCGTCATCTTCATCCGCCGCAACATCGGCGACAACCCGCTCTACAAGTACGTGCTGCGCGAATACGTCGGTTACATCGTCGAAAAGCGGTTCAACCTGAGTTGGTCCATCGAGGGCACGCGGTCGCGCACCGGCAAGATGCTGCCCCCGAAGCTGGGCCTGCTCGCCTACGTCGCCGACGCCTACCTGGATGGGCGCAGCGAAGACATCCTGCTGCAGCCGGTGTCCATCAGCTTCGATCAGCTGCACGAGACCGCCGAGTATGCGGCCTACGCCCGGGGCGGCGAGAAGACGCCCGAAGGCGTGGGCTGGCTCTACAACTTCATCCGCGCGCAGGGCGAACGCAACTACGGCAAGATCTACGTCCGCTTCCCCGAAGCCGTTTCGATGCGCCAGTACCTGGGCCCGACGCACGGCCCGCTGGTCCAGGACCAGGACGCCAAACGACTTGCGCTGCAGAAGATGTCGTTCGAGGTCGCGTGGCGGATATTGCAGGCGACGCCGGTGACGGCCACCGGCCTGGTATGCGCGCTGCTGCTGACCACCCGCGGCGCGGCGTTGACGCTCGGTCAGCTTCACCACACCCTGCAGGATTCGCTGGACTACCTGGAACGCAAGCAAAACCCGATGTCGACGAGCGCGTTGCGGCTGCGCTCGCGCGACGGCGTGCGCGCGGCGGTCGACGCGTTGTCCAACGGGCACCCGATCACCCGGGTCGACGGTGGACGGGAGCCGGTGTGGCGCATCGCCCCCGACGAGCAGCACGCGGCCGCGTTCTACCGCAATTCGCTGATCCACGCGTTCCTGGAGACCTCGATCGTCGAGCTCGCGCTGGCGCATGCGCGGCACGTCGAGGGTGACCGCATGCGGGCCTTCTGGGATCAGGCGATGCGGCTGCGCGACCTGTTGAAGTTCGACTTCTACTTCGCGGACTCGGCGGCGTTTCGGGAAAACATCGCCGAAGAGATGGCCTGGCACGACGATTGGGAAGGCCATGTCACCGCGGGCGGCGAAGAGATCGACGCGCTGTTGTTCTCCAAGCGGCCGTTGATGGCTGACGCGATGCTGCGGGTGTTCTTCGAGGCCTATGAGATCGTCGCCGACGTGCTGCGCGACGCGCCGGCCGACGTCGGCCAGAAGGAGTTGACGGAGTCGGCACTGGGCGTGGGGCGCCAGTATGTGGCGCAGACGCGGGTGCGCAGCAGCGAATCGGTGTCGACGTTGCTGTTCGCCACCGCGTATCAGGTCGTCGCCGACCAGGATCTGGTCGCGCCGGGCCCGGACCTCTCCGAACGCCGGGGCGCGTTCGGGGAGGAACTGAGGGGCATCCTGCGGGACTCCGATTACATCGGGCGGATCGCGCGTAATCAGTTCGTCGCCCGCGAGGCCAAGGCCCGCGAGGAGCGCCTGGCTCGGTAGTCGCGGATCCGCGCCCATACCCTGGTTGTATGACGGTCGACCGGTCCGTGACCACACCACGCGCGCTGGTGTGGCCGCTGCTGATCGGCGTCGCGTTGCTGGCGGGATGCACGGCGGCCGGTATCGGGGCGCTGTCGCTGGCCGACGCGCTGACCGCCACCGGGTTGCCGGACCCGGGCCCGACGACCACGTTGGGGCTGCCGTTCGTCCGGGCCGCGGGGGAGTTCGCCGCGGTGCTGGCCGTGGGGTCCTTTCTGTTCGCGGCTTTCCTGGTGCCACCGCAACGCAGCGGCGTCCTGGACGCCGACGGGTACCGGGCGCTTCGGCTGGGCACGGTGGCGTCCGGGGTCTGGGCGGTGTGCGCGGCGCTGCTGGTGCCGCTGACCATCTCCGACGTGTCGGGGCGACCGTTGGTCGCGCTGCTCGACCCGGCACGGATCTGGTCGGTGGCCGGGCTGGTCACCACCGCCTCCGCGTGGCGCTGGACCGCGGCGCTGGCGGCGCTGGTGATGCTGGCGAGCCTGGCGGTGCTGCGCTGGTCGTGGACGCCGCTGCTGTTCGCCGGCTCGTTGCTGACCCTGCTGCCCTTGGGACTGACGGGCCACTCGTCGGCAGGCGGGTCGCACGACCTGGCCACCAACAGCCTGCTGATCCACCTCGTGGCCGCCGGTGTCTGGGCCGGTGGCCTGCTCGCGTTGGCCGCCTACGGGCTGCGCGGCGGGGGACACGTCGCATTGGCGGCCCGGCGGTTCTCCGCGATCGCGCTGTGGTGCTGGGTCGCGATGGCGCTGAGCGGTGTGATGAACGCCGTGGTGCGGGTGCCGCTCGGCGACCTGGTCACCACCGAATACGGGCGCCTGGTGATCGCCAAGTTCCTCGCTTTGTGCGCGCTCGGGGTCATCGGCTGGCGCCAGCGGCGCATCGCCGTCGCGCGGCTGCAAGCCGAACCGGCCGACTCCGGCGGCCGCCGCGCCCTGCTCCGGCTGGCGCTCGCCGAGGCCGCGGTCTTCGGCCTCACCTTCGGCGTCGCCGTCGGGCTGGGCCGCACCCCGCCACCACCGCCGCCGAGCCGGCTGCCCTCGATTCCCGAAGCCGAGATCGGCTACGACTTCAACGGCCCGCCCACCGCGGCCCGCATCCTGTTCGACTGGCGATTCGACCTGATCTTCGGCAGCGCCGCGATCGTCTTCGCCGCGCTCTACGTGGCCGCGGTGGTGCGTCTGCGCCGCCGCGGCGACGCCTGGCCGCCGGGCCGGACGGCGTCCTGGCTGCTGGGCTGCCTGGCGTTGCTGTTCGTCACCTCGTCGGGCGTCGGCCGCTACATGCCGGCGATGTTCAGCGTCCACATGGTCGCCCACATGGGCCTGTCGATGCTGGTGCCGATCCTGCTGGTGCTCGGCGCCCCGGTGAGCCTGGCCCTGCGTGCGTTGCCCGCCGCCGGCCGCGACGAACCGCCCGGCATGCGGGAATGGCTGCTGGCCGCGCTGCACAGCCGCCTATCGCGGTTCCTCACCAACCCGGTCGTCGCCACCGTGCTCTTCGTCGCCGGCTTCTACGGGCTGTACCTGTCGAACTTGTTCGACATCGCCGTCGGCAGTCACGCGGGCCATCTCGCGATGAACGTCCACTTCCTGCTCAGCGGCTACCTCTTCTACTGGATCGTCATCGGCGTCGACCCCACCCCGCGACCGATCCCGCCGCTGGCCAAGGTGGGCGTGGTGTTCGCCTCGCTGCCGCTGCACGCGTTCTTCGGGGTGGTGCTGATGGGCACCCGCAGGGTGCTCGGCGCCGACTATTACCGCTCGCTCGGTTTGAGCTGGCACACCGACCTGCTGGGGGACCAGCGGCTGGGCGGCGGCATTGCCTGGGCGGCCGGCGAACTGCCCCTGGTGATCGTGATGCTCGCGCTGCTGGTGCAGTGGGCCCGCAGCGACGACCGCACCGCCCGGCGGCTCGACCGCGCCGCCGACCGTGACGACGACGCCGAGCTGGTCGCCTACAACGCGATGCTGGCCGAGCTGGCGCGCCGTGACACGCCGGGACATGCAAAGCCGCTCTGACAACGTACGAATTCGTCTATCCAGCAACCTGTTTCGGGGCTCAACGTCGGGCTAGTTGTTGGATGGTGGTGGTTGGGGTTGGAAGGGTTGGTACCACCACCAGTCGGCGCGCTCGCCGGTGGGT